>JAQUYR010000001.1:16492-94281 GCA_028691715.1 Bacilli bacterium
CCTGGTTGCCCAACTAGCAATATAGTAATGTGTAAAACATGCGATATTAGATTGTGCAACCTCTCTAAACAGATAAACAGTTGTAGCAAATGTCAGTCTTATCCCTGTGAAAAAATCGATAAGCTCTCAATAAAGAGCGTTGAAATGCTCAATAATTTGCATAAAAAATACTTCAAGAAAGGTTAGTTTATGGATTCTATAAGAAATTTATTTAATATTGGAAATGGTCCATCAAGTTCACATACAATGGGTCCTCAGAAAGCTGCTGAGATATTTTTAAATCGTCATCCTGATGCTGATCGCTTTTTAGTAGAGTTATTTGGATCTCTTGCTCTAACAGGGAAAGGTCATTTAACCGATTATGTTATCAAAAAAACTCTAGGAGAAAACCGAACAGATGTAATATTCAATTATGAGCAAATATATAACTATCACACCAATGCCATAAAATTTAAAGCTTTTAAAGATGATGTCCAAATAGACAAATGGTTGATTTTCAGTGTTGGCGGAGGAAGTTTAAAAGAATTAGATGAAGCTCGTGATATCGGAAATGACGATATCTATCCTCACAAGACAATGCAAGAAATCCTTAATTACTGTCAAGAAAATAAGCTAAGTCTCGTCTCTTATGTAAGAAAATTCGACAAGGATATTCAGGAATACTTAGAAAATGTCTATCTGACAATGGAAACTACAATCCAAAAAGGCTTAATGACTGAAGGTTTCCTTCCAGGAAGACTTCATGTTAAGAGAAAAGCTGCTTCTTTCTATCAGATATATCTAAAAGAAAAAACATTTTCAAAATTATTATATACCTACGCTCTAGCAACAGCAGAAGAAAATGCCAGTGGTGGTATTGTTGTCACCGCTCCAACATGTGGAGCTAGTGGTGTTCTTCCTGCGGTTTTATTTGCTTGCCGTGATTATCATAATATTCCAAAAGAAAAACTAATAGAAGGACTGATGATTGCTGGGTTAATCGGAAATCTGATAAAATTCAATGCTTCGATATCTGGAGCAGAAGTTGGTTGCCAGGGTGAAGTCGGTGCTGCCTGCGCTATGGCTGCTGCTAGTGAAGCTTATTTCCTCGGTGGCACCAATGAACAAATTGAATATGCTTCTGAAATTGCCCTTGAACACCATCTAGGCTTAACCTGTGATCCTGTTGATGGAGTTGTCCAAATCCCTTGTATTGAACGCAACGCTATGGCCGCAGCAAAAGCTTTTGACGCCGCCAATTATTCATTGATGACAAATGGTATTCATTATATAACTCTTGATAAAGTAATTGAAGTTATGAAAGAAACCGGATTTGATCTTCAAGCAAAATATAAAGAAACCTCCACTGGAGGCTTAGCTTCAAAAAATAAATAATATCATTTCAAATAAAAAGCTACGAGTAATCCCGTAGCTTCTTTTATTATGATAACTTAATTGTTTCTAATAGCGGTAATTCTGTAGTCAATTCATTGACTGTTATGTATGAATTAGATATACAGTAAATCTTACCATTAATTATAACTCCTTTATCAATTATACTATTATAGTATGAATACCATTGATCATCATCTTGATATGAACTTGGATGAGTTATTGTACCTAACATAACTATTTCTTTATTAGCAACATCTATTGACATTACATACATTCCTTGTCTGCTCTCATAATCATACCAATTGTATACCGGTAAAGCATAGATTTGTTTACTAGGTAATGTTATCAAAGCTTTGTGATTATAAGCGATATCACTTGAAGCTCCTCGAAGCTCGAATGTTGAAACATCAATAGGATTATTTTCATCGGTTACATCAAATAAAGTTATCTTTAAGCCCACAGAAACTGTTGATCCATATTGATTTTCTTCGGTCATTCTACCAATTCCTAATTTTAATGTGTCAGTTATTGGATGAAGATAATCACTAACACCAGGTAGTTTCAATTCTCCAAGAATCTTCATATCGCTTGGATCAGCTACATCTATTACATAGAATGGATCGATTGATCTGAAGGTTACGATGTATGCTCTATCGCCTTCAAATCGCACACTGTATATTTTTTCACCAGTACCAATTCCACCTAAAGTATCGATTAATTCAAACTTATTACCACTAACATCGTAAGCATAGATGAACGATTCACTGGTAGCTGAGTCATATTGATTAATAGTAACCGCTACTCGGAAGACATCTTCATATTCATCCATTGAGAATTGATCTTTAATATAGCCATCAACATAATTAAAGCTTTGATATGCTATCTTTTCACCATCGTATTCAAATCGATATAAGAAAGTTTTTTCCTCGTAACTGTTCTGTTCAGCAGCAAATGTTCTGATAGTATAAGCATAAGTGTTATAAACATTAGCAACATACATACCAGTTTTTGAAGAATAGACATTATTAAAATATCCAACATAAGCATTGATATCAGCTTTTTCCTGTTTTGTAACATCAACTCCTATTAATATTGTATATGAAGAATAGATATTATCCTCATTTCCAATTAGGAAGACATTTTCACCAGGTAATTCTTGAACATCTTCACCAATGATACTATCATAATATGTAAATGGTTTGATTTCTTTCTTATCATAGTCATAAATACCATAATTTGATAAGATTAAGTAGAAGTAATTGTCGATTACTCTTGATGTCATATAATACGAATCAACAAAACTCATAGTCCTTACTTCAACAATCTCATCTAAATCTTTAGCGCTGACGTCAAATATTTTTATCGAATATTCGCCAGAACTATACCAATAATAAATATCATATTCTGGGCAAACAACTCCGTCGCTTGACTGACACTTAGTGTCGTTTTGACTCTCTTTCGTGTAGCTTCTACCTAATAGAATCAATTGGCCATCTAATAGATACATCGTCTCAGCATAATAATCATCATATTCGTATTTAACAAAATCATTAGTATTACTATCTAAAACTATCAATACACCTTCTCTGATAGCATAAATAAAACGACCATCATTTTTTACTGTATCATCTTCATCAACACCAACAACCTGGGTATTAGTCTCACTTGATTCATCTTGACTAGTCTCCGAATCAGTTGGTGCTATAACATCATCTTCTAGAATAGCTTCAGCATCATAATCTTTACCGAAAATACTATATCTCCAGAAATCATTTAACTGTCTTTCCTTATAAATTTTTGCTAAAGAATCATAAGATCCTATTGATCTAATAGCAAAATCATCATATGGCTTTTCCTCAGTTTGTTTACATCCAAATAAAGTAAATATCATTAAAATAGCAATTAAAAATAATAACGATTTCTTCATAACTCCTCCTAAATCTTTATTCTTACACCTATATAACAAACTGTTGTATTTTTTTTCTAATTTTTTTATCTTTTTTTATTCTTTTCTAGAAGATAGATTCGGCTACCAAAATCTCCAAGAACTCTGACATTACTATTAAAGCCTGTTCCAAGGAACTGCCCCTTTAATCTGACTCCACAATTATCAAGCATAGACCCTGTTACTACTTGCTCTTCATCTTCTGAATTCAATTTATAAACTCTACAGATCATATTGTGTAATTTACCATTCAACTTCAGTTTTATCGGAGAGACCATATTAATCAAACCACCAAACTGCTTTAAATTTATTTTTTGATTAACACTAGTAAAATTATAAGGTTCATCATCAAGACCTTTTATATATAAAATGTCTTCACTTTGATTTGGGTGTACTAGTCCCTGATAAAATCCGACTACGGTTTCATTTTCACCAACAGCCCAGAAATAACAATTATTTCTTTCAAAAATAGTCTTAGAACTGCGATAAAATCTTCCAAATTGTAACACTCTTCGGTAATTCTTATACCATTCAATTTGTTTTCTTATCTCCGATAATTCTTTAGGTGATAATAGAGTAATATCGAGTTCATACCCCAAAACTCCAAAGATTGAAATATTATACCGCGAAGATAAAGGAGTACTTCTTAAAGTCTGGTGATTAGGGATATCACTAACATGAGCCCCCATTGTTGATAGAGGATATCCATATGAAGTTCCCGTTTGAATGTATACTCTTTCAAGATAATCAGTATCATCACTAGTCCAGATTTGAGGAAAATAGCATAACATTCCTAAATCAAAGCGATTGCCACCACTGGCGCAACCTTCAAATAAAATATGAGGGAACCTTTTATTAATTACCTCGAGTATTTCATAAAGTCCTAATATATATCTATGAAAATATTCTCCCTGGTTTTTGATCTTTGAACCATAGATATCGCTCAATGTTCTGTTATAATCCCATTTTACATAATCGAGGTTACAGCTAGAAAAGACATCGGTCAAACTTCTTATAAGATAGTCTCTTACCTCCTTGTTTGTCAGGTCAAGAGCAAGTTGATTACGTCCCGTACTTGGTTTTCGCTGTGGCACTTTAACCGCCCAGTCTGGATGAATACGATATAATTCGCTATTCTCGCTGATCATTTCCGGTTCCACCCAAAGTCCAAACTTCATTCCTAAATTATTAATATTTTCGGATAGTTTTTTTAGACCATGAGGTAATTTTTTATCATTAACAGAGTAATCCCCTAAGGAGGATGTATCATCATTACGCTTACCGAACCAGCCATCATCAAGCACAAATAATTCAATGCCGATATCTTTGCTGGCCTTTGCTAATTTAAACAATTTCTTTTCATCAAAATTAAAATATGTTGCTTCCCAGTTGTTGATTAAAACAGGCCTCTCTTTATTTTTCCATTCTCCTCTGACAATATGATTATTAATAAAATAATGCATATTTTGGGATAGACCATTTAACCCTTGTGAAGAAAAACTAAAAACTGCTTCTGGAGAGATAAATTCATCAGTCAATTCATAATTAAAAGCATAATCATTTATTCCCGATAGAACTCGGACTTTATTATTCGGCTTAACTTCAACAACCGTCTTATGGTTTCCACTGTACACCAGATTAAAGCCATAACAATTGCCAATGTTTTCCGTTGTATTCCTTTTCTTTAGTATAACAAAAGGGTTATGTTTATTTGAACTGGCACCACTTTTAGAATCATTTATATAGATACCACTTACTAACCTCTTTTTGCTTACCTGACGTTCCTTACTCCAAGAACCATCAAAAGTCATCATCACAAAATCATTTTCTGGAAAATCCATTTGCATTGAAAAGATTCTTTCCAGATTGTATGATTTATTTGACAAATTGATCAATCTTGTATATCTGGTTATTACATCAGAATCCTCATAAACTTTATAATATAATTCCGCTTTACAATTAAGAACTTCATCAAGAAGATCTATTCTTAAAACTTCCTTCTCTTCATAACTACAGGGAATGGGTTCAATTGTCGTTTTCTTTGAAATCTCATAGCCTTGATATCTAAAACTATTGCTATAGCCAGTTTCTTTATCGAAGATAGTAATCAAATTCTCCCGATAGTCACCTAGTCCAATTGTTGAAAACTCTAAATCTAAGTCATCAAGATACTCATCTTTATTACCTTCAAATAAAACGGCAGTTCCCCTGCCGTTTTCTAATTTTTGCCTAATAGCTTCAAAGCTCACTAAATTAACCTTAGATCCATAATAATCATGAAGTAAAAGACCACTTGCAGTTGAAGTGATTATATAACTTGTTTTATTTGTTTCTAAAATAAAATGGTTATCAATTACTCTTATCATATTCTTCTCCTACTTCTTGAATAAATATACTTTCACTTGATATGGTTTTAGCACCCTATCATCATCATCATAGTTATTTAAAAGAAGTTTTGCCTTTGTTAAATCGTAAGGAGATTTTTGAAAGACATCCCTTTTGGTAAAATTAGCAACTAAAACCAATTTTTGATCCTCATAATTTCTTTCATAACAAACTATTTTTCTGTCGTTTGAATAGTGCTCAATAAAATCACCATAAACAATTATTTCATATTTCTTTCTTAAAGCTATTAATTTCTGATAATACTTTAAGATAGAGTTTTTATTTTTCAAATCGTTTTTAACGTTAATTGTTGAATAATTAGAATTAGTTTCTATCCATGGTGTAGCTTCACTGAAACCGCCATTGACATCATCGTTCCATTGCATTGGAGTCCTAGCATTATCTCGGCTAACTCTAGCCAGCCTTTTCAGTGTTTTGTGCTTTGACCACAACAACTTCTTAGTAGCAATTCTATAGATGTTGAGACTCTCAATGTCCCGATATTGGCTTAAATTTGTGAAATTAGCATTGGTCATACCAATTTCTTGTCCTTGATAAATGAACGGTGTCCCCTGTTGAAAGTAAAGATAAGTTGCGAGCATTTTACCGCTTTCCTCACGATATTTTAAACTACCAAACCGAGGAATACTCCTTGGTTGATCGTGGTTCTCAAAATATAAGGTATTCCATCCTTTACCATTAACTCCGTATTGCCATTTAGTCATAGCTTTCTTTAAGCGAACTGGTTTAAATTTTCTTGCAAACCATTTAACAAAATAGCAATCAGAATTCATATGATCAAATTGAAACAGCATACTCAACTCTTCCCGCCACTCAGCCGTATAGTCAAGGGAAATTTCAGGTGTTATAAAAACTGATTCTCCAACTGTAAAACAATTGTATTTACCCAAAACATCTAAATATAGTTCATGTAAATATTCGTGAACCTTAGGACCATTAACATAATGCTCTGATCCTCTTATTGCTGGTTTCCACTTTCCTTCTGGTAATCCTTCAGCTTTAGAAATAATATTAATAACATCACATCTAAAACCATCAACCCCAAGATCTAACCAAAACGTCAATATTTTTTTAACTTCTTCTCTAACTTTGGGATTGTCCCAATTTAAATCTGGTTGCTTTTTAGAAAATAAATGCAAATAATATTCACCTGTTGCCTCATCTAATTCCCAGGCTGAGCCACCAAAAAAACTACCCCATTTATTTGGTTTTTTATCATCTTTTCCCTCACGCCAAATATAATAATCTCGATAAGGATTCTCTTTGCTTTTTCTTGATTCAATAAACCATGGATGCTCGTCCGAAGTATGATTTACTACTAAATCCATAATTAGAGCAATTCCTCGATTGTGCAAGCCCTCTAAAAGCTCCTTAAAATCATCCATTGTTCCATATTCATCCAATATCTTATAATAATCAGAGATATCATAACCATTGTCATCAAGCGGAGACTCATAGATTGGACTTAACCAGACTATACTAATACCTAAATCTTTAAGGTAGTCGAGTTTTTCAATAATTCCCCTTAAATCTCCGATACCATCATTATTGGAATCCTTGAAGCTTCGTGGATAAATCTGATATACAATCCCCTCTTTATACCATGTTTTTTTCATACTATTTTTCCTTCTTCATTATCTTAATCAATCCTCTGATCACTCTGCCATTAGCAAAATCTACCATTCCCTCAGCATTAACAAGACTGATCCCCGCATCCCCAATTGCTACGATTCCTCTAAGTGGCATCTGGGTTGCTCCAGTAATATAATATTCTTTTTCGCTCTTGCTAGCATTCTTTGGAAGCATGGCTAGAGCCATTCTAATAATCTGTTTATATAGAACTCTTCCCCAAAAACTCGTCTTAAAATCCTCAGCCATAGAATTTAGACTATAAGGTTTTTTTCTAATTGTTGATTTTGGTGGCAATGTTGTCTTCATTATTGAAGCGAAATCGGATTCTGTTACCTTCCATTCGCCAAGGTTATATGCTGTTTTTTGATGTTCAACAAAACCCTTATCGTTTTCTTTTCTTTCAACATCGCTTGATAAAATAACCTCATCAGCGTTTTTACATATCTGGATTTTATATATTCCCTTATCAACATGCCATTTTTTTAATAAAACATCATAATACGAGAAATCATTATAATCTAGGACAAAGGACACCTTTTTTTCTTCATTTGGTTCTAGATCAATCTTGACAAAATCTTTTAATTCACGCTTTGCTTTATATACAGAAGAATAATTATTTTCAATATATAATTGTACGACTTCCTTAGCCCTCATATTCCCTGTATTTTTTACTTTACAAAAAACAGTTATCTTTTCATCCTTTTCAATTGTTTTCTTGGAAACAATTAGGTCACTATATTCAAAACTGCTATAGCTTAAGCCATAACCAAAAGGATAATGAACTTTTTTATTAAAAGTAGTGAAATAGCGGTAACCAACAAAAATACTCTCCTCATAATATACAGCATTATTCCCATCAGCAAAATTTTTTGATGTTATATAATCCTCTAGTTTATAGGCATATGTTTCACAAAGCCTTCCGCTTGGAGAAACTCTACCATATAAGATATCCAGAACAGGAGTTCCACTAACCTGTCCTAAAAGATAACAATTTAGGATAGCTTTTACCTTTTTACTAAATGCAATTTCGATTGCTGATCCTAAAGACAGGGTAACAATAATATTGGGATTAATCCTGCTGACCTCTTCAATAAGTTTGATTTGTCCATAAGGTAATTGAATATTATCGCGATCAATTCCTTCTGTTTCATTGACAACCCCAACAACTATTACAACCTTGTCAAAGTTTTCGATTTCGGATTTAACTTCTTCTTGCAATAATTCATCATAGCAATCATCAGTTAAAGAATATCCTGGAAAATATTTATAATTCTTTGTGTAGTTATCGATTTCGGTTAAAATTGACTCCATTTTATAGGGATTAATATTAGAACTTCCTCCGCCCTGTGAACGAGGATTCTTAGCAAATTCTCCAATTATTGCAACCTTGTCGCTTTCTTTTATTGGTAAAATCTTATCATTTTTAAGAAGTACTATTCCCTCTCTGGCAATATTTTTTGCAAGTTCATTGTGGGCTTCCATATCAGCTCTTTCAGAAGAAACATTTTTGAATTTGTTAACAGTTTCAATTACCTTTAAAGCTGCTTTGTCTATTTCTGCTTCGGATATCCTACCCTTTTTATATCCCTGATAAATTATTTTCCCGTTATAACCATTACTGTTAGGCATTTCAAGGTCAAGGCCATTCTTTATGCTTAAAACAGGATCATTAACAGCTCCCCAGTCAGACATGACCAATCCAGAATAATGCCATTCATCACGCAAAATATCCTGTAATAAATATTTATTCTGACAAGCATTGGTTCCATTCACTAAATTATAGCTAGCCATAACTGAAGAGACATTAACATCAACTGCTTGTTTGAATGCTTTTAAATATATCTCACGCAATGCTCTGTCATCAACAACCGAATCAATATTAAAACGATATTTTTCTTGTGAGTTGACAGCAAAATGCTTAATACAAGCACCAACATTTTCTTTTTGCATTCCCGTTATAAAACTACTAGCCATTTTCCCCGCTAATATAGGGTCTTCTGAATAGTATTCAAAGTTTCGACCACAACGAGGATTCCTTTTTATATTAACTCCTGGTCCTAAAACTATCTGAACATCTTTTTCCTTAGCTTCTAACGCCAGAGCTTCACCCATTTTATATGCTAAATCTTTGTTAAAGGTGCAAGCCACTGTAGCTGCTGGAGGAAACAATGTTGCTGGATAAGAATCTTTAGTGTCATTGATTTCCTTACGAATGCCATGGGGGCCGTCAGCCATAAAAATGGATGGCAATCCAACCCGAGAAATATCTCTGGTCAACCATGGTGTTTTTCCGTTTAACAAACTAATTTTTTCTAAAATGGTCAGTTCTTTTAGCATTTTTGGATCCTTTCAACAATTTTTAATTCCTCAGTTAAAACAATTCCATTTACTTCTATTTCTACTTTACCTGTATTACTCGTCTGATTAGTCTTAACCCAAAAACCAACAGCACCTCCTTGAAGTGGAAGGTTGCTTGGTCCTATCAAATCAATACCACCACTAACTTTTATATTACAACTAGCTATTCCATAAGGAACAACTATCTTATTTTGATCAACCATTTTAACCACAAATCTTGTAACATCGTATGTGTTGTCAACTATCATCTCTTTTTTATCGATTTCTAGGACAAAGCTAGTTTTTCTGGTTTCGCTTAATGTTTTAGTGATAACAACATTTTCATTAGCATAGCCATCAAAGCGGTAGTATTGATTTACTCCTGCTTTACCCATTGCATATTCATAAAAAATATCGACAATTTTTACTCTTTTTAATTTATACTTAAACATTAAAAAGAGCATTCTCAGTAGATTTCTTAAAGATATTCTTCCTTGAGCAGCACTGACACTCTTAAATGCCTTTTTAGCCATTATGGATGATTTTCTTGTAAAGCCATACTTTTTTTCTAACTGAACACCGATAAAATCATCAACAATTATAACAGGATGTAAAAGATGTTTGTATTCCTTTTGATTAGGATAATAAGTACCAACATAATCATCATTCTTAAACATCTTGATATATTCACAATTAGTGGCAACATAAATCTTATCTAGTCGGCTTTCAGGATAATCTCCTCTAGCAAAAGTTGATAATACTTCCAAAACAAAAGGCTTTTCTCTTTGTGATGCAAAGGAGTAAGCAGCATATTTTGGTATTCGATACATATCAACAACTCCATGATAACAAACATTATCGCCACTTCCAAAATCCTTATGAGTATTATAATCAGCAAAACACCAGCCGATTTCACCAACAATATTGTCATCTTTCATCGATGCATTGATAACCCTTAAGTGCCTTAATGCCTGTTCTATTCTTATAGGATCATTATCGTATCGCTTTGTTGGAAACATGTGACCATTATTTTCGGTTACTAGATGAGGTGTCTTAGTCGGCTTTGCTAGCACCTTTTTACCACCATTATGTGAGAAATCATTAAATGTGTAGACATCCTCTAAAAACTTTGAGCCAAGGAAATTTCTGATTCCTCCTGTTGGTCTAGTATCGTCTAATTTATGAGCTAGTTCATTAGTTTTTTTATAAAATTCATCATCATCAAAGGATTCATTTATTCTAACACCCCATAAAACTATTGACGGATGATTTTTATCTCTAGTTATCATTTTTTCAACATTGAGAATACTATTATTCTTGAACTCTTCATTTCCAATATGTTGCCAGCCAGGGATTTCTTCTAAAACCAGTAATCCTATTTCATCACAACGATTTAAAAAATGCTTTGATTGCATGTAATGCGATGTTCTGACAATATTAACCCCTAAATCATACTTTAAAATATCAGCATCTTTTTCTTGGGCACTCTTTGGCATAGCATATCCAACATATGGATAACTCTGATGGCGATTAAGACCTCTGAGTTTAATTTTTTCTTCATTTAAATAGAAACCATTTTTTTCAAATTTTATTTCACGAAAGCCAAAACGATCTTTCATCTCATCCAATAAGACATTATCATCATACATCCTAACAATAATATCATACAAATAAGGATTGTCTAAATCCCAGATTTTTCTATCCTTCACGTCAAAATCAACAGTTGTCTTTTCTCTATTGATATTGAAACGATTTAAAGAAACCTGCTTACCCTTATCCTGAACTTCCACTTCTATAATAACTGGTGTTTTATTAACTGTTATGTCACAAAAAGCAGTAATACTATTGTTAACATCCTTTGTCTTCACAAAAACATCAAGAATTCTATCTTTATCAGCAACTTCAAGATAAACCTCGCGATAAATCCCTCCATAGCCCAGATAATCGACAATTCCTCCAAATGGAGGGACATTTGAATTCTCTCTGGAATCAACAATAACAGTTAGAATATTTTTTTCTCCATATTTAATGTATTCTGAAATATCCACTTTAAATTGATCATAGCCACCCTTATGAGTCGCTACAAAGTCATCGTTGATGTAAATTGTAGCTATATGAGCAACTCCTTCAAAAATAATAGTGATACTTTTATCCTTATATTCCTCTTTTATTTCAATATCGCGCTTATATGTAACCACTTTTTGAACATCTTTTTCATCAAAGTAGTTAAATGGTATTTCAAAACTGCTGTGAGGTATATTAACTTTCTCAAAACCAGTTATATTTGCATAGTCCTTTAAATGTTCATCTTGAAAACAATCGGAAAAAAGCCAGTTAAAATTTAAATTTATATTTTCACGCATTAATATCACCTCTATCTTTTATTATAACATTAATCATATTTATATAAAAGCGTTTTTTTCTTAAAAATATGGCTTAAAAAAAGAAAAAGCACTAATTATTTAGTGCAAATTTTCTTGATTATAAACGATGATATATTCATTTATTCTTTTATTGAAATCCTTCTTTTGGGAAGTGGCATTGTCGACCATTAAAATCGGCATCGCTTTAAACCAATCATCAAGGTTATTTTGTTCTAAAATTAATGGATTAAAATTAGCCGCCATATCCAATAGGGACCACCCCACTAAAGTTGTAGCCACTTTATTTAAAGAATATAATCCTGTCTTCTGTGCTTGATTTACTCTAAATTTATCCTTATCTAGATTGTTACTATTGATCAGTACTACTTCAGCATTTATTTTAGTCAACATGATTTCAGTTGAATTATCTTCGTGCCATGTTGAACGAATAGAATCCTGATAAACATAGTTGTATTCTCCAGCCTGTTCTGTTTTCATCAGAATTACAACTCCTGCTCTTGTACCATTTGTTGTAACATCATTATATTTTAGTTCTCCTAAAGAAATCTCCTGAGGATTATAGTTTATAAAAGATGTAAGTGTAATTCCTGGTAAGTTAAAGATTGGCTTAACTTCATGAAGTTCTAAATATTTTAAAAGATTATCATAAGTATTTTCTCCAAGATAGACATGTTGAAAATCAAGAATGGCTATTTCTCCAGTATTTTCATATAAAAAGCGAATTAATTCATCTAAGCTATCAGAAAACAATCCTGAGATTACTCCATGTTTTGTATACCAATTTCCATCAATAAAGGAAAGGCGGATATCAAAATAACGAACTCCTTGAACCAACATGGTTGATGCTTCAACTTCCTGAGCTTTAGCTAACCTTGAGAAAAGGCCATTTGCTAGCAATCCTGCTACCCTGTTTCTTAAGATTGAACCCGCATCTTCAGCAATATCAACCTCAGATTTCTCGTCAATACCTGAGGTAAAGGCATCATGAGCACCAAGCATTGCAATATCAACAACTCTGGGGTTACTCGTTCCAACCCCCATTTTTATTACATCATTATATTCATTCCCGTCATATTTCCAACTAGTAAAATCAAAACTGGATTTACCAATCATGAGTAAAACAACAATCAAAAATAAAATGACTATTAAAATATTTTTTAGGATTTTTCTCATGTTTTCCTCCTTTAATCGTTGCTATTTTTAAAATCAATTTTCGCTTTTCTTGCTTGAATCGCCTGATCTTTTACTTTAATTCTATAAACTTTTCCATCCTTTAAAAATTTTGAACCTGTTTGTTTATAGAAAAACTCAATATTTCTTTTAACACATTCATTTCTTATTCTTAAAACCCAATCGTAATCACAAATCCTAGCTTCAATACCTGATTCTCCGGAAGCGACAACACTATATATTTGCCCATTTAAATACTTTGATAAATCTATTTCACCTAATAAAGGAGCACATATGATTTGCTTGGTTTTGATTGGAAGTGCTAAGAGTAGCGGAATCCTTTCATCAGCACGTGTTTGATTCTCACAAGAACAGCCAATAGTAACATTATTCCAGCCATCACCCCAGTCATCTGGTAAAGACACATTAAATCTTTCAATTCTCTTTGTGAGAAAGATAAAACTACAGTCATGTCTCTCTCTTATTATATCCCATGCTTCCTTTCGCCATTCGTCAGCTTCTTCTAGAAAGAAGTCCGAAGTAAAACAAGTCCAAATAATTGATCCACTGGGAATTTTGTATTCACCTCTTCGATTTTTTCTAATTGGCATATCAAAGTCTTTGACCTTATAAATAATGCTTGCATCTCCTCCATATCTGGCATCATGGCGGTATACATAACAATTTAGACAGCCTTCACTCTTTTTTTTACATCCATGCCATGGATTCCAACTAAATATTGCCATATAATTATTTCCTTAATATGTTTTATTATATCACTGCTCTTCTATTTTTTCTACAACAAAAGGCATATTTTATAATATGCCTTTAATTTTTATTTCTTCTCTTCTATGTTAGCAATTCTTTGACTTAGTGGCGGATGAGAATATTCAAGGGCCACAATTACTGGATGAGGGTTAAGATTTGAATAATTTGCTCTTGATATCTTCTTTAATCCTGAAATCAAATATTCGCCATAACCTTCTTTTTTAGCAAATTCATCGGCTTTATTTTCAAATTTTCGGCTTATTCTCTTAGTAATCAAAGACATTAAACTTGATATATAAGGTAGTGCCACTGAGAAAACTAGAATAAACATGAATCCATAATTCCTACCGCGGAAGCCAAAATCTCTAACAATTCCAAAATTTGAAACTAAATACCATGATAAAACAACTATCAAGAAAACCTGAAAAAGTCCCATTGCATAACTTTTTATAATATGCTTATACTTTCCATGGCCCAGTTCATGGGCAAATACAGCAACAATCTCATCCTCTGTTAAAACATCCATAATTGTATCATATAGAACTATATCCTTGGTTTTTCCCAAACCACTGAAATAAGCATTTGCCTTAGTACTCCTTCTAGAACCATCCATTACCTTTATTTCTTTAACTTTATAACCATTTTTATTCAATAAATTCTCTAACTTTGTTCGTAAACTTCCCTCCACTAATGGAGTAAATTTATTAAAAATCTTCGCAAATACTGGTGTTAAGAAATAAACCAAAAGGATTAATAAGAAGATTATTCCTGTGAAAGCTAATAAAACCCAGTTTTTAAAGATTATATAAGAAGCAACAAATAGACAAACTAAACCAAATGATATTATGAAACCTAAAATAAATTCTTTTATTCTATCTGTGAAGAACGTCTTTTTGGTGGTCTTATTGAAGCCATATTTAGTTTCTATTTTCATCGTATCAGTATAGCCAAAAATAGTATCAACTATGCCAGTTACAAGCTCATAGAAAGCTAGAATAGCAATTGCCTGAAGAATATCATTTTCACCAACATATCGAGAAATAAGAGCGAAAACATCAAAGACAATCAATATCATGAAAACAGCATATTGAGCGATAATTCCATAAAGCTGATTGTTTATTTTTTCAGCGGAATAATTCTGCCATTTTTCATAGGCTTCGCTATCATATACATCCCTAACATTTTCAGGAACTGATCTCTTTGTTGAGCTTTTCATCAAAAATTTAATAATAACATTATAAATAAAAAGTATTGTTACTAAAACTAAAGTAATTGTTTTATAATTCATTTTTCCTCTCCTTTTTAGTTATTATATCATTTCTTCCTCTCTTAAGTAAATAAAAAAATTCAAGCTTTCGCCTGAATTTCCTATTTTACCTCTTTATAAACTTCACTTTTAGATATTTTTCGATCTTTAGCAACCAATTTCATCGCTTCTTTTTCTAATAATCCCTGTTTTAAATAATGGTTAAAATGCTCTTTGATCGATTTTTGATTAAGATCAATCTGTAAGTATGTCTCGCTGGTTCCCTTTATAATTACAACTATTTCTCCCTTTAAGGTGAGATCCAAAGAGGCAATCTCCTCTAGAGTACCCCTTGTATACTCTTCATACTTTTTAGTGAGTTCTCTGGCTATAACTACTTCGCGATTTCCTAAAATTTGATACATTAGATCAATGGTTTCTTTGATTCTCATAGGAGATTCATAGAAAATAATGGTTTCTTTATTATCCCTTAAAAGCAATAATTCTTTTTCCTTTTGGCTTTTTTTATGATCTAAAAAGCCATAAAAGAAAAACTTATCACAGGGAAGTCCAGAAGCGATTAGAGCAGTTAAACTAGCACTAGCACCAGGAAGACTGACAACATCAAAACCAGAATCTAGCACTCTTTTCACGAGTAAATACCCAGGATCACTAATACATGGAAGACCAGCATCGCTTACTAAAGCAATTTTTTTACCATCTCTTAAAACATCGATTATCTCATTGGATTTATCTTCTTCATTAAAGATATGATAACTAGAAAGTGGTGTTTTAATATTAAAGTGACTAAGTAAAATCTTAGTCACTCGCGTATCTTCACAAAATATCATATCCACCCTATTTAAAATATCAACACTCCTAAAGGTCATATCTTCAAAATTGCCAATAGGCGTTGGAACTAGATAAAGTGTTGGATTATTGGAAGCTTTCTGGATTCTCATTCGCTGATGATCCTTTTTACTTTTTCTTTTAAATCTCTATCAGCATATACTGCTTTTACTAAATCCGTTCTCTTTCTTCTTGGAATTTCTAAACTGTTTTGAATCTGCTCTAGAAGAAAGTGTTCTTCTACTGAATAAAACTCATCCGATAAAGAAGCACTTAAAAGATTTAGGAAAACAAGATTTTTTGTGACTTTAGGCTTTGTAGCAAAATAATCGATTAATTTTTCCAGTGATAAATTACTCTTGCGATATCTAAGAGCATCATCACCCATTTCATATTTCAGTTTATTAACGATTTGCATTTCCAATTCGTTGGTTGCTCCATCAATAGAAATAACCTTTCCTAACAAGTCAATGAAATAATACTTTTCTTCTTTGGTTAATAAATTTAAAAGCATTTTAATCACTCCTTTTCCTGAATAAATTATATCACATCTTTATATTTTTTAAAATATACAATATTTAGTTTAATGCATATTAAATATTTGTCTAACTTCTTCGGTGTATGTTTTATCTTCGTTATAAACAAAAAGAGGCTTCACGACAGTAACATCCGCTTTTTTATTCTTCCTAGCTTCTATTAAAACGAGAAGAGCTTTTTCATCTGTAATTTTCGAATGAACAAAGCGCATCTTTTTTATTCCAAAACCATGTTTTGTAAAGATTTCAATGATATCGGGAAGTCTTTCACAACGATGGACCATATACAAAAATCCACCATCCCCCAATAACTTTTTACTTTCTATGATGATATCCTCTAGAGTTATTAAAACTTCATGACGAGCGATTGTCAAATAATCATTTTTATTGATATTGCTTGTTGGAATATATTTAAAATATGGAGGGTTAGTCGCGACTATATCAAATGTATTTGCGCCAACAATCTTATATATTCCCTTAATATCACCATTTATTAGTTCTATCTGCTGAGTCAAATTGTTTAACTCAACACTTTTTTTTGCTAATTCGTAGACATCCTTCTGAATTTCAACTCCATATATTTTAGCCTTTGTTTTAATTGTTAAAAATAAAGGAATAGGACCATTACCAGTTCCCAAGTCGATTATTTTTTGAGGGCTATTGCTGACATTGATGAAATCTGCGAGCAAGGTTGAGTCCAGAGAAAATCTTAACATATCATCTCTTTGAATTATTTTTATACGCTTATACCCTAATAATTCATGAATGTTTTCCATGTTTTTCCCTATTCGTCAATTACATCATCAGTCAAATCATTTTCTGAAATTACTTCTTTATGGCTAGAAACCTTTTCAACTTCTTTGGCTTCCCAGTCATCTATCTTTTCTTCATTATCGATTGTCTTTATTCTTTCTCTTAAGAAATCCACACTGATTACACGACAATTTTGGCATTTAGGAGTGTTAACAATATCACCAACCAGAGGGATTCGGTTTCTTATTTCTTCATATGTTGAATTCTCATAACCGATACAACACATCAGTTTTCCACAAAGACCAGCAACTTTGGAAGCACTAAGGGTCATTCCCTGATCTTTAGCCATTTTCATCGTCACCAAATCGAATTCTCTTAAATGTGTTTTGCAACAAACCTCTCGTCCACAACAACCAATACCACCCAAGAATTTTGCTCCTTCACGTGGTCCAACTTGTCTTAGTTCTATTCTTACCCGAAACTCTGCTGCCAAATCCTTTAACAACTCCCGGAAATCAACCCTGCCGTCAGCATTATAATAGATTATAATCTTCTGGTGATCTAGAGTATACTCACAATCCAAAAGTTTCATTTCTAGTTTGTGCTTTTTTATTATTCTAGCGCAATCCTTTAGAGCTTTTTTTGCTCTTTCTAAATTATCATTGTAATTCTTTATATCATATTTATTGGCAACTCGCATTACCGACTTTAATTCATGTTCAAGGCTGTCATCAGCTAATTCTCTAATTCCTAGAGTAACACATCCCAATTCAAGTCCTCTAATTGTCTCAACAATTACTTTGTCTCCTATATTTAAATTGAAAGGAGTGGGATTAAACCAATATACTTTACCAACATCCTTAAATGTTATTCCAACCACTTTTACCATAATTACCTCGCTATCTCAATTAACATTTGTAGATACATCAATTCCAAATTAACGTTATATTTTATTCTTTGTTTATACTCTAAAATTTTTTCGACCCTAATAAATGCTTCTTTAATATTTTCATTATCGTCAGATTCGACACTTGTGAAGACGATCTCTTCCATTTGGCCTAATTTTCGATAAATCCTATCATTGGTTATTGTTGCCATTAGATCAAGAAAAATATTGTGATACTTCTTATCTTTTTCATATAGAAGAAATTTTCCTTCATCATTCATTATCAACTCAGGGTTTTCTTTCCCATATAACAATGCCCGATTTATTTTCTTAACGAGTTCTATTATTTGAACAATCTTATTTTCTTTGATCAAAGTTAGCCCTTCATCAATATCATTGGTCAAAAAGGATAAAACCCGAGAGATTTCCTCTTCGAATCCTCTTTCACGATATTCAGAGATGACAACATTTCTCGGTACCTTTGCAAAGGATACTATCTGTGATCGTGATTTGATTGTTGATATAACATTTTGTAAACTTTCCGTTGTTAAAATACCGTAGGTCCCAATATTTGTTTCCTCCAAAAATTTTAACAATCTGTTAGCCGCCTCAGGAGTAGCCCTATCAATATCTTCAATTATAAATACCCTGACACCCTTTTCTAAGGAAACCCTGGAGAATTCATGCTCAAGTTCATCAACCTGACTTTTTAGAATACTCCCCTTACCTTCTTGCTTTATTGTGAATATTCGGGGATGATTACCATTCCTGATTCTTTTGCATGACAAGCATTCACCACATGGTTTCTCTTCTCCTTCACACATAACTAAAGAAGCCAAGTAATAGGCTGCTTCCATTTTAGGAGTTCCTTTAGCGCCTTCAAATAAATAGATACCAACCAATCTATCCTTCTTCAGACTATTATGAAGTAGTTTTACTACTTGTGGCTGGGTCCTTTCTAAAGTGCTAAAATCCATTTTATCCTCCTAAATATTTTCAAAAACTATCTTTTTAACTGCAAGATAAACCTCTTCAAGATTACCATTACCATCAACTATTTTAATTCTCTCAGGGAATCTTCTCACTAATTCCAAATATCCCTCGCGAACGCGATGATGAAAATCCATTTGTTCTAGATCAAGACGGTCCTTACTGCGATTGTTTTTGCTAATCCTGCTCAAACCCTCTTCAGGAATGACATCAATAAAAATGGTTAAGTCAGGAAGTAATCCTCCTGTAGCATAGTAGTTTAAATTGTAAACCTCATCAATACCTAAACCCCTAGCATACCCCTGATATGCTAAAGAAGAATCAATATAGCGATCACAAATTACCAGATATCCTTCATTTAAAGCTGGCTTCACTATCTCTTCTAAATGTTGGCGCCTACTGGCAGCATATAGAAGCGCTTCTGTAATATAATCCATTTTAACATTTTCAACCCCTAGAATGACGTTTCTGATCTGCTCTGAAATTTTTGAGCCACCAGGTTCCCGCGATTTAAGAACTTTTATTCCTTTTTCTTCTAAGTCTTTAACCAAGCGATTAATAATTGTAGTCTTTCCACTACCCTCTCCGCCTTCAAATGTTATAAACCGTTTATTCATAATTCCACCTGCTCATTATCTTAAAATAGTTTATATTATATTATCTCACATTATGCATAAAAAGGAAAGTATTTTTCTTGTTTTAATCGCGCTTTTATGATAAAATTATTATGTATGGAGATTCAATATGAGAGTAACTGTAAATAATCTGACTTTTGCATATACCCAAAAACTAGTTTTGAATAAAGTAAATTTCTCCTTAAAAAGTGGAGATTTTTTAACCATTCATGGTAAAAACGGTAGTGGCAAGAGCACAATGATTAAGTGCTTTTTAAAACTTTTGAAAGTTCCTGATGGATCTATCCTTCTTGATGATGTTGATATCAATCATTTAAAGACATTTTCCAATATTGGATATGTTCCTCAGAAAAATGAGTTTAATTATGAATTTCCAATCACCGTGTTTGAAATCCTGTCTTGTGCTTATAACAAAAAGCGAGATGCTTTCTATACTTCAATTATTAATTCCTTTGATTTAAATAAAATATATCATGAAAATATAAACAATCTCTCTGGGGGACAAATCCAAAGAGTATTTATTGCCCGTAGTTTACTGAACAATCCTAAATTGTTGATTCTGGATGAACCAACAGTGGGAGTAGATGTTGACAATGTTAGAACATTGCACAGAATTCTAGCTGATTTAAAAAAACAATCGATAACAATTATTCTTGTCAGTCATGATCTCGACTTTTGCAAGGACTTAACTGATTATTGCCTGGTTTTGAATGAACTTGGTGATTATCACTTTGGAAAGTTAGGTGATGAAGATGTTTCTTGATAGTTTTTTTAGAGCTGTCATTGAGTATGACTTCATTCTATATGCTTTGATTGCTGGTATTATTGTTGGTGTCCTTGCCCCATTAATCGGTACTGTTGTTGTCATCAGACGTCTTGCCTTTATCGCTGATACCCTTAGTCATTTTTCTTTAGCTGGAGTATGTTTTGGTGTCTTTCTTGCTAAATTAATCACCATTGATGGTTTCGATCCTGCTTTCATGGGAATTATCTTCAGTATAGCTGGTACATTTTTAATAGAAAAACTGCGAAGTTTCTATAAGAATTATAAAGAATTATCAATGCCTATTGTTATGAGTTTCGGAGTTGCTTTGAGTGGATTATTCATCAATTTAAGCAACAATGTGGACTCCAAATTTACAACTAGTTTACTTTTCGGATCAATTTATTCTGTCTCTGTTACTAACCTGATTGTCATTATCGTTATTGCCATTGTCATATTCCTTTTTATCTTCACAAATTACAAAAAAATTGTTACTCTTTGTTTTGATGAAACTTATGCTGCTGTTGCTGGTATCAATGTTAAAGCCCTACAGCTGGTTTTAACGATTATTCTTGCTCTGGTAATCTCATTATTTATTGATATCGTTGGTGTTTTATTGATATCATCCCTGATGATTATCCCGGTAGCTGCTGCTATTTTAGTCGGTGATTCCTTCTTAAATACTGTTATCACCTCTATTGCATTTAGTGAGGTTTCTTTGCTCTTAGGTTTTGTTATCAGTTATCATGCCAACCTGACAACAGGTCCTGTAATAATTCTAATAAACATTCTAATTTTGATCATAATCATGTCTTTCAATAAGATTAAGAAATCGCATTATAAAGCGAGTGAAAAATAAAAAATCGGACTACAATGGACCGATTTTTTATTTTGCTCAATAATACACCTTATATAGATATAATCCTGAAGCAGGAGCAATTTTAGGGGCAAAAACCCTGTTTTTTTCCTCTGTAATTACTTTTAGCTGTTCCTTTGAATATTTACCTCTTCCAACTTCTAGCCACATAGCAACCAAAATTCTAACCATGTTATGCATGAATCCTGAACCGATAATTTTAATCGTTAACAGGTCTTTATCCCAAAAAAAATCAATAGAATAAATTTCTCTGGTAGTATTTAATAATTTCTTGTTTTTTGTAAAGGAACGAAAATCATGTTTACCAACAAATGATTTGGCAACCTCTTCTAAAAGTTGGCGGTCAATATTTCGAAAATGACAGTAATAGCGATAATTTCTATATAATGGATTGAATTCTCCAAAATCAATCATATAATGATATTCTTTCTTAACAGCATTAAATCTGGCATGAAATGAATCATCAACCTTCTCCACCTTTGTCAGATAAATATCTTTGGGTAAGCGGGAATTAATCGCGTTTTGCATATTCCAACACCCCATAATTATATCACTGTCAAAATGGAATACCTGTCCATAGGCATGAACACCAGTATCGGTTCTTCCAGAAGGATAAATTATCGTCTTACATTTATTGATTATCAATAAAACATCTTCGATTTCTTTCTGTACCGTTCTTAAATCATCTTGAATTTGAAAGCCATGAAAATTAGTACCATCATAACTAACTGTACATTTATAACGCATAACAGATCCTCACAATAATAGTAGCAGATAGCAGTAAAACACAAAAAGCTAGTGTTACATAGTCTTTCATCTGATATTTTAGTTCATTGACACTTGTTCGTGGCGCATCAGGAATATAGCCTCTAGCTTCCATGGCATCAGCTAAATCGTATGCTCTTTTATAAGCAATAACAAACATCGGTACAAGTAGTGATATGATTTGCATCACTTTTGCGCCGATTTTCCCCTCTTTAAAATCCACTCCTCTTGAAGCTTGTGCCTTCAAAATTTTTTCTGCTTCATTTATCAATGTGGGGATAAATCTAAGCGCTATCGAAATCATCATTGTTAAGGTTGAAACCTTAACTCCTAGATATTTTAAAGGTTTTAAAATTGCTTCTAGACCATTATTTAAATCTGTTGGTTTAGTCGTTAAGGTTAGCAGTGAAGAGATGAATAGTAAAGATATAATTCTTAAAACGATATATAAAGACATCAACAATCCAGAATCATAAATCCTAATGTTGTAGCTAAACAAGGTATAGGAATAATTCATTTTGTATTGAATGAAAAAACTCAATAGTAAAATAAAAGTAAACAACAAAGTTCGTAAATTCTTAATAAATTTTTTTGATAAGAAATAAAAAACTAGCAGAAAAACTATTATTAAAGCGTTGATGATATCCATATTAAAGGATAAAGTCATCAACAAGGTTCCATCTTTACGAAAAATCAACTGAAAAAAGAAAGTGAACAGAAGAATAAATGATACCATTTTTAAACTATTCAAAAATTTTAAAAGGGGAATTTTACTTGTAGCGATAATTACTAAAGTAAAGACTAAAATACCGCTTAAGATATAAACATTTTTTATTATAAATAACGATATCATATAGAGAAAAACAGCTATCAATTTAGTGCGAGGATCCAGGCGATGAATCCAGGAATCCGAATTATAATACTGTCCAAAAACAATTTTTTCATTCATGGCTTTCACCAAGAACCCGGTAGAGTTCAGAATAGGCATCCTTGATACTGTATTGATGAATATCAATATCAATATTCAATTTTTCTTTGATTTCAATCATCAACTTCATCAATTCAGGATAGTCCAAATTGTGTTCCATTAAAATATCTTCTCTAGTAAACAATTCTTTTTTATCGCCATCGTAAACAATTCTAGCATCATCCATAACAATTACTCGCCTAGCAACGTCACTAACCACTTCCATGTCATGGGTGATGATGATAATTGTCTTGTGCTCTTCCTCATTTATCTTTTTTAGTAAACTCAACAGTTCTTTTTTACCAAAAGGATCTAATCCGACCGTCGGCTCATCTAAAATCAATATATCAGGATTGCTCGCTAATATTCCAGAGATAGCCACCTTACGCATTTGTCCTCCGGATATAGCAAAAGGACTTTTTTCAAGAATATCCTCATCTAAGCCCACCATTTTGGCGACTTCTTTAGCTCTAGTTAAAGCCTCCTGAGAAGTCATACCAAAATTTTTAGGTCCAAAGATGATATCCTTGATCACTGTTTCCTCAAAAAGCTGGTATTCAGGGAATTGAAAAACTAGTCCCACTTTTTTCCTGATGGGCTTTAGTTTAATATTGCTCTTTTTACTTATTAATGTCCCTAAAATATTAACCTTACCATTTGTAGCAAAGAGAAGCGCGTTCATCAATTGAACCAGTGTACTCTTACCACTACCTGTGTGGCCAACTATCGCAATAAACTCATCTCTTTCTTCAATGTTTAAATCTATATCCTTCAAGACGAAGTTTGCTTGTTGATTTTTTTTAGGAGCATAGTAAGCAAAATTTACTTTTTGAAAGTTAATTGCCATAATAGATCCTCTATTTCTTCTCTATTCTTTAATTTATTATCCTCTTTTATTCTTTTAATCAATTTCATACTGCACAGAATATCGAGATTTGCTTCTAATAAAATCTCTTTTTCCTTAAACACATTTTCTGGAGTATCATTTAAAACTATTTCTCCATCATTCATAACAATCACTCTGTCCGCATATAAGGCTTCTTGAAGATTATGAGTAATCGAAATTATCGTTTTAAATCCCTTAAGCTTGTTAATCATCGCTGTTACTTCTCTTACTCCCTTTGGGTCTAGCATCGATGTCGCTTCATCAAAAATAATAACCTCAGGATGGCATGCTAAAACACCAGCAATCGCTACTCTTTGTTTTTCGCCACCGGATAGATTTTCTGGATTGTAGTCCATAAATTTAGACATGTTTGTTAGATTAGCATATTGCTCAATTCTACTAAGCATTTCTTCTCTTTCAATCTGGCGATTCTCTAAGCCAAAGGCAATATCATCCTTAACAGTTACCCCAACAAATTGATTATCCGGATTCTGAAATACTATCCCAACATTTCTCCTCACTTCATCAATGGTGTTTTCCGATATCAAAATATTATTGACATATATTTCCCCACTTTTTGGTTCCAATAAACCAACTATCAATTTCGCTAAGGTTGATTTACCACTACCATTATGCCCCAATATACAAACAAATTCCCCTTTTTCAATTTCTAATGATATATTCTTAATGGCAACATCTTTCCTTGTATACTGAAAATTTAAATCCTTAATTTCAATTATTTTCATATATCTTCTCCTAAGATATTATTTCGATTTCACTGGTTACTAATTTAACCACTATTCCATTTGTACAAACTATTGGTGATCCTAAAAATTTATATATTCGCATCTTCATACAATAGTGATTTTTACAGCTCGCATCAATCATTTTTATTTCATCATAGGTTATCGATACTGTATTATAAAAATCTTTACTGATATCATAAATGAATTCGTATTCCTGACCATCAGCGTTTATCTTCAGTAAATCATTACTCCCAGTAATAGAAACTTCAATATTGGTATCTTCTTTTAAATCAA
This sequence comes from Bacilli bacterium, assembly GCA_028691715.1. GTDB lineage: Bacteria > Bacillota_I > Bacilli_A > ML615J-28 > CAG-698 > JAAYBG01. The sequence goes on from JAQUYR010000001.1 coordinate 41,702, forward strand.
CACTATAAATAACATCATTATTATATAAAACCTGAACACTGATGTTATCCCCCTCAAGTTTGTTACTTATGTAGCCAAAATAAAAGGCTATGGATATCATTAAAACTATTCCTATAATCAAATAATCAAGTTTTTTCATAGTCGCCTCTATTAACATATTATTTTACCATTTTTTATTGATATATGCAAATCATTTGTCCTCAAGGTATAAGCATTAAAAAAGACATGAAATATATCATGTCCTTTAATCAAACCGTGAATCCAATACAGATAATCAATCCCAGTAAACATATTAAAATAAACAGAAAAATCATTTTTTCTTCTCGAGAAAGCAAGCGATTTTTATCCATATTGACCTCCAAAAATAACATTATACTTATATAACAAATAACTCCTCGTTTTTTATTGTATAAATTTTATTTTTTTATTCGTTTCTTAAAGCTTCTACTGGAGATTTATAAGAAGCCACTATTGATGGAATCATTCCAGCAATTATTGTTAAAACAACACTGCCTATTAATAGCATTACCAGATACTCCGGTTTTGTCTGCACAACATTAAATGTTGTTAATCCAGTTGTTAAAGATGTATTTTCAGCAATTATACTCTTAACAAGACTGTCTATTGGATTACTCAACAGATACACCCCAATTATTCCTAGTATTCCAGAAGCCAGACCGATAAGCATCGTCTCAGCATTAAACACTCTAGTGATGTCAAGCCTTCTTGCTCCAATGCTCCTCAGTATCCCAATTTCCTTCGTCCTTTCAATTACTGATATATAAGTTATGACTGCAATCATAATTGAAGATACCACTAAAGAAATAGAGGCAAAAATGATTAATACTTTTGTCAGAACCGTGACGAATGTTGAAAACTCATTGGTAATTCGACTAGTATAATCGGAATAATTAACTTTTACATTGGCATCAGGATTATCATACGCCTTGATATAATTGGTTATACTCGTTCTATCATCAAACTTATCCGTATAGATATATAATCTGTTTATTTTTTTCATTCCATTCAATGTTATTAAGGTGGTTTCATATTGATATGATTTCGTCTGCGTAGAACTTATACCCACACTATCTTCAAATGGCAGGCCTGTAAAAACACTCTTATCGGTTTTATTAGCTATTTGTTCCTGAACTATTTGAGAGTCGAGAGCATTTTGATAAATCATTTCTGTCAATTTTTTGGTATATAAAATACCAGAAGAATATAACTGTGTTGTGGCATTCTTCTCTATTCTCATAATGCCAACAATCTTTAAAGTTGTCTTTGCATTGTTGTATAAATCAGCATATCCTGATTTCCCTGTTGAATAGTACTTATCATCAACCTTCACATAATAATCATCATTTTCTATTAGTTTGAATTCCTTGCCAATGAATTCTTCAAAAGTGTATTCTGTTACTTCAGTGTAGTCTATCCCTAAATAATATAGCAGCATAGCACTAATACAGTTATAGCTATCAACAACCAGTGCAATTTCATCCGTCTCTGTTGGGATTTTGCCCTCTAGTACTGTATATTGCTCATCAACAAATTCAGTGTTATCAGTCATCTCATAGAAATAGGAATCAGTAACCTTTTGATAAGCTTCACCCTCTTTATACAAAAGATTTAAGCTGACCGAAGTTCCATAACTGATTAAGGTATACCAATCACTAGGCATCAGATCAATATATTCAAAAAACTCATCCTCAATAGCATTGTAATGCTCATATTGGGTATTTCCCCGAACTACAGTTATTTTATTATCTGTTGGGAATTCAGTTAGTTTGCTATAAATAGATACTTCAGGAGAAGTTATCACCGAACTGCTCACCGTTATTGGATAATCACCTAAAGCAACTTTTTGAACATCATCAATATAAATATTTACCCCGTTTGATACCGATAAAACTAAACCAACAGCTACGATTCCAATACAACCAGCAATAGTGGTTAACAATGTTCTTGTTATTTTTGATCTCAAGTTCAGAAAAGAAAGCGAAATAGCTGTAAAGAATGGCATAGCTGTTTTCTTCTTTTTATCTTTAACATCTCTTTCTTCTTCAACATTTATAGGATTGCTGTCTGCAATTATTCTACCATCTAAGAGATTTATTTTTCTTGTAGCATACTGCTCAGCTAACTCCTGATTATGAGTTACCATCACCACCAGTCTATCCTTTGCTATTTCTTTTAAAATATCTAAAACTTGAATTGATGTTGTTGTGTCCAAAGCTCCTGTTGGTTCATCAGCTAATATTATCTGAGGGTTATTGACAATTGCTCTAGCGATAGCAACACGTTGCATTTGTCCACCGCTCAGTTGATTAGGCCTTTTATTTATCTGATCGATTAATCCAACATCCTCTAAAGCTTTAATTGCCTTTTCACGACACTTTTTCTTAGAAATCCCAGATAGTGTCAATGATAGTTCAACATTTCCCAATACCGAAAGGTGAGAGATTAGATTAAAACTCTGAAAGACAAAACCGACCCTTGTATTGCGATAGTTATCCCAATCAGAACTCTTATACATTTTAGTATTCTTACCATCTATATAGAAGTCTCCATCGGTATATCTATCTAGACCCCCAATGATATTTAGCAATGTTGTTTTACCACAGCCTGATGGCCCTAAAATACTAACAAATTCTTTTTCCCTAAACTTTAAATTGATTTTATCAAGTGCTCTTGAAGATATATTTCCTACCTTGTAATCTTTAATAATTTCTTTTAATTCAATCATAATATACCTCCAATGATATTTAATCATTATTACATTAAATGTATCTTAACTTTAAATATTATACTCTATTTTTCATCTTCTGTCGAGTTTCAATAACTCTAAAAATAAAAAGCATCATTTATCTGATTTATTTGATGCTTTTTATTTACTATATATTAACAATTACTACTTCTTTTTTTTCATATGTTTTTTTAACATCTATTATTCTCTGATTCGTACTTCCACGATATTTAATATCCAAACTCTTCTTTTCCTCGACAAACTCACCATCAACAATCCAGTCAACATTTTCTAAGAGTTGTGATATGTTTGGTATTTTAACAATCTTTTCAAATTCATATCCCGTATACATCATTACATTTAGTTTTCTTTCTTTAGCTTTTTTTGCCAGAATTGCACACTTACTCCATTGTAAAATTGGTTCTCCTCCAGAAATGGTAATCCCTGATAACAGTGGATTACTATCAACCATCTCCATAATATCATCAATACTCATTTTAAATCCACCATTGATGTCATGAGTTTCTGGATTGTGGCATCCTTTACAAGCATGATAACATCCCTGAGTAAATATTGTAAGTCTGAGCCCTGGACCATCAACTATTGAGTCGTTTATTATACCGGCTATTCTAATTAAATCCATGTTTTACTCTCTCTTTAACCTCTTGGAATTTAGCATCATTAAAGCGATCCAAGGTTCCAACAAGATATCCCGTTATTCTTCTGATCCTTTCAAACTTGATTTTTCCTTCAGTTCGTCCACATTTTGGGCAAACATCATTAATTATTCCATTATAACCACAGACAGGATCTCTATCAATTGGATGATTTACTGAACCATAACCGATTTTTTCATCATGCATACATCTGATAATTTTTTCAAAAGCTTCAACATTATTAGCGATATCACCATCCACTTCTACATAGGTGATATGTCCAGCATTTGTCAGCTCATTGTAAGGAGCTTCTTTTTTTATCTTATTGTATATAGAGATATCATAATACACTGGTATATGAAAAGAGTTCGTATAAAATTCTCTATTTGTTACGCCTTCAATACTACCATACTTCTTTTTGTCTATTTTAACAAATCTTCCCGATAAGCCTTCAGCTGGAGTAGCTAAAAGAGTGAAGTTCAATTGGTATTTCTCAGTATACTCATCACATTTCTTTCTCATAAATTTGATTATCTCTAAACCCAATTTTTGTGCTTCATCACTCTCCCCATGATGACATCCAATCAAACATTTTAAGGCCTCAGCTAGACCAATAAAACCAATCGAGAGTGTTCCGTGTTTTAAAACCTCACGGATTTCATCTCCTGTTTCTAATTTATCGGAATCAAGCCATATTCCCTGACCCATTAAAAAGGGAAAATTATAGACCTTTTTTTGGCATTGAATTGCAAATCTCTCTAGAAGTTGATCTTTTACCAGATTCATCAAATATTCTAAGCGTTTATAGAAATCATCTATATTTCTATTTTCCAAAGCAATTCTTGGCAAGTTTATTGAAGTAAAACTCAGATTTCCTCTTCCACAGGTTATCTCTTTTTCTTTATCAACGTTTGCTAGAACCCTTGTTCGACAGCCCATATAAGCAACTTCGCTGTTATAATCCCCTTTTTTATAATATTTTAAATTATATGGAGCATCTATGAAAGAGAAGTTGGGAAACAATCTCTTCCCCGATGTATAAATAGCTTTTTTAAATAAATCATAATTTATATCTTCTTTATTATAATTTATCCCCTCTTTTACCTTAAATATTTGAATGGGAAATATCGGTGTTTCCCCGTCACCAAGCCCTTTTAGAGTTGCTTCAAGAAGACAATCGACTACCATTCTTCCCTCTTCTGATGTATCAGTACCATAATTTAAGGAACTAAATGGAACCTGTGCTCCAGCTCGCGAATGCATCGTATTTAGATTATGAATTAGCGCTTCCATTGCTTGAAAAGTATCATCCCATGTTTCCTCACAAGTGTATTTGATTATTTTAGGATACAAATTTTTGATATCTACTTGGGGATATTCTTTTGATAATTCAACAATCATGAAATCATCAAAGGTTGGATTTTTTAATCTCAAATCCTCTTTAGAGACCTCTAAAACCTTGTTTATTGTAATCTTAAGATCATCAATGGTAAGATTATCAACAAACAAAGAGAGTACTTTATATAAATTTTTCTGATAATTTTTTTTATATGTTTTTCTAACTCCATCAGCCATGGCATAATCAAAATTAGGAATGCTCTGACCACCGTGTTGGTCATTTTGATTAGCCTGAATCGCAATACAAGCAAGCGAAGCATAGCTCCTGATACTATTGGGTTCTCTGATATAGCCATCTCCAGTTGAAAAACCATCCTTAAATAGTTTTATTAAATCCATCTGACAACATGTCATTGTTAAAGAATAGAAATCGAGATCGTGGATATGGATATCGCCATTGATATGGGCTTTAGAAAAAGCAGGGTTAATCACTTCTTGTAAATAGAACTCCTTTGCTGATTCACTACCATATTTTAACATGGTTCCCATAGCGGTATTCCCATCAATATTAGCATTTTCTCTTAAAACATTGCTCTCTTTAGAATCACTAAAGGTTATTTCTCTGAGAGTCTTCATCAGTCTTGTTTTCGAATCACGAATCCTCGTTCTTTCTGCCCGATATAAAATATATTCTTTGGCAATATCAGAATGATTTTCCATAATCAAAGTTTTTTCGATTTCATCCTGAATCTGTTCAACTGTTGGGATTGTTTCTCCATATTTCTGATCTAAAATATGAATTACCTTATCCGTTATTTCCTCAGAAACTTTATTTGTTTCAAAAGTTGTTTTATTAACAACTTCGCTGGCCTTCTTGATGGCATTGAATATTTTATTCTGGTCAAATAAAACCTTTCTTCCATCTCTTTTAACAATGTACTTCATTTCATACCTCCATAAAAAAAATTCTAATTAAAAAACTAGAATCTTAAAAATGCGAAAATAGTATAAAAATATTCTCGTATTTCTCAAATCCCAGGAGAAATTAAATAATTTCTTTTAAAAGGCAAGTCTACCGGCTTAATTTCATTTTACTCACCAGCCTTCCCATAGTTTCCTACAGTGGCGTAAATTGGTTTTCATCGATAACACGGTTGCTGGGACAGCTTAGGCCTGATACCTAATTCCTTTTTAAACAAAAGTCAGTTAATCTAATCTTTTGTACCTTTTATGCCATTATATGCTTACTATTGCCTCAAGTCAATATGAAAACATATTTACATTTTCCAAATTAAAAGGTTGCTTAGCAATTTCTGCTAGCAACCCATATGTTTTAAACGAATTCTATAATCGCCATAGATGCAGAATCTCCGCGTCTAGGACCTGTTTTTAATACTCTTGTATATCCGCCTTTTCTGTCTTGATATTTTGGAGCAATTTCTGAGAATAGTTTTTGAACTGCATATTCCTTCTCATTTGCCATTTCAAATCTAACAAGCTCAGCAGCTTGGCATCTTGCAGCTAAAGTACCTTTTTTACCAAGAGTAACCATTTTATCGGCCAATCTTTGTAGTTCTTTAGCTTTATAAAGAGTAGTTTCAATACGTTCATTAATTATAAGATCGGTAATTAAATCTCTAAGTAAAGCCTTACGTTGAGCAGAATTACGACCTAATCTTCGATAACCTAATGACATTAATTTAGTCCTCCCTTTGGTTTTTTTGACTAGAAAATATCATCATCAGATGAAATATCATCATCGTCTTTTTCGATATCTTCATTGTCTAAGTAACTAGTATCAGCATCATAAGTACGGCGTAAATCTAAACCTATTTCTCGAAGTTTTTGAACAACTTCTTTTAGTGATTTACGGCCTAGGTTTCTTACTCTCATCATTTCTTCTTCATTCTTTTGAGTAAGATCACCAACAGTATTAATGCCAGCACGTTTTAAGCAATTGTAAGAACGAACCGATAAATCTAGTTCTTCAATCTTCTTTTCAAATTTCTTGTTAGAAACTTTTTCTTCTCGTTCATACATATATTGTTCTTGAACAACAATCTCGTTCAAGTGTGATACAACTTCAAAATGCTCTAGTAAAAACTTAGAAGCCAGTGAAATAGCATCAGCTGGTTTAATGGAATTGTTTGTCCAAACTTCCATTGTAAGCTTGTCAAAATCAACATCTTCATCAACCCTGGTTTTTTCAGAAATATATTTAACTTTTGTGATTGGTGTATATATTGAATCGATAGCAATTCGTGTAGTTATGATATTTCCACTCTTGTCTTTACAAAAGATTTTATTTTCATCAGCACTAACATATCCAACACCTCTTCTCGCATAGAATCTAGCCTTAAATTTTCCGCCTTTTTCTAATGTAGCAATAACTTGTTTTGGATTTACTATCTTTAATTCACTACTGCACTCTAAATCTCCAGCAGTTACAACTCTTTCTCCTTCCACATTAACGCTAAGTTCGTATAGATCTTGAACATCCTGTGGCATTGATTTAAATAATTTATCCTCATCTATAGAGATGATTACATTTTTTAAATTTAATATTATTTCTGTTACGTCTTCTAGAAATCCACTTAAAGCCATGAATTCATGTGCAACCCCTTCAACATCCATAGCTACAATTGCCACCCCTGGCATAGATGATAGCAATACACGCCTAAGTGCATTACCCAAAGTAATTCCATATCCTCTTTCTAATGGAGAGATAATGAATTTACCATAATTCTCTGAATCGCTTGATTCAGCAGTGGTTTGAGGTTTAATAAATTCGAATTTTCTCATTCGTTCCTCCTTTAAATTTTAATTGTATATTTCTATCCTCTAGGTTGTTTAGGTGGACGACAGCCATTATGTGGTACTGGAGTAACATCTTTAATTGATGTAATTTCAAGTCCAGCAACTTGTAGTGATCTAATAGCAGCCTCACGCCCAGGACCTGGGCCCTTAACAGAAACTTCAACTTTAATCATTCCGCTATCTAAAGCAGCCTTTGCACAAGCTTCTGATGCTTGTGATGCAGCAAACGGAGTTGATTTTTTACTACCTTTAAAGCCAAGTGCTCCAGCACTGCTCCAAGCAATGGCATTACCAACTGTATCAGTAATGGTAATGATTGTATTATTAAAAGTAGAATGAATATGCGCTACTCCATTGGGAATATTCTTTTTAACTTTACGTTTACGAATTTTACGAGCCATTATTCTACCCTCCTATTTCTTCTTATTAGCTACAGTTTTTACTTTACCTTTACGAGTACGAGCATTACATCTAGTATTTTGTCCTCTTACTGGTAATCCTTTACGGTGACGGATTCCTCTGTAGCATCCAATTTCCATCAATCTCTTAATATTCATAGCAACTTCTCGACGTAAATCACCTTCAACTTTTAGTGAGGCTATCTCACGTCTAATTGCTGCTAGTTCTTCTTCACTTAAATTTTTTACGCGTTTGTTTTCATCAACGCCAGCCTTTTGTAATACTTCAATAGCTGTTGGTTTTCCAATTCCATAAATGTATGTTAGCGAAATTACTACTCGCTTGTCACGTGGAATGTCAACACCAGAAATACGTGCCATATTTGCACCTCCTAATTATCCTTGTCTTTGTTTGTGTTTTGGATTTTTACAAATAACCATAACTTTTCCGTTACGTTTAATTACTTTACATTGATCACACATTGGTTTTACTGATGGTCTAACCTTCATTTAAATTCCTCCTTAAATCGTCCCTTCCGGAACTGGGTTTGAATTGATATATTACTTATTTGTGTCGATAAGTAATACGGCCACGTGTTAAGTCGTATGGTGATAGTTCTACAGTTACTCTATCACCTGGTAAAATGAATATGAAGTTCATACGGATTTTACCAGAAACGTGGGCAATTATTTGATGTCCATTATCCAATTTTACTCTAAAAATAGAATTTGGTAAGGACTCAGTAACTGTACCTTTTAGTTCTATTACATCACTTTTCGACATTGGCAATGCCTCCTTCAATCGTTAATATTTCATATCCTTGTTCAGTGATAACAATGGAATGTTCAAAATGAGCACTATCGCTTCCATCGGCTGTTACAGTTGTCCAATCATCTTTTAAAATTCTGACATCAGATTTTCCTGTGTTTACCATTGGTTCAATAGCTAAAGTCATTCCTACTCTTAATACAGGTCCATGACCTGCAGGTCCATAATTAGGAATCATTGGATCCTCATGTAAATCTCTGCCAACGCCATGACCTGTAAAGTCTTTAACGACACTAAAGCCATTAGCTAGAACATATTCTTCAATTGCATGAGAAATATCGGATAAACGATTTTGGGGTTTAGCAAATTCTAAGCCTCTATAAAGAGATTCTTTTGTTACTTCAAGAAGTTTCTTTCTAGATTGGCTTATCTCACCAACACCATGAGTCATAGCGCTATCACCATGGTAACCTTTATAATTAGCTCCGATGTCGATAGCGATAATATCACCGCTTTTTAATTTAATTTTTTCACTTGGGATACCATGAATGACAACATTATTTATTGAAGCGCAAATAGATCCAGGAAAATCACCATATCCTTTGAATGATGGTGTTGCTCCTGCTGCTCTAATTACATCCTCAGCAATCTTATCGAGTTGGGCAGTAGAAACCCCTGGAGCTATTGCTTCTTTTACTGCTCTGTGAGCATGAGCAACAATTCTTCCCGCTTCTTTCATCAACTCTATTTCACGATTACTCTTAATTAAAATCATCAATGCCTCCAAGAAGATTTTTTACCTTCTCAAATATTTTTTCGATATCACCAAAGCCATCTACACTTTTTACCAGCCCCTGATTATTATAATAATCCATAACTGGTTCTGTTTGTAAATGATAAACGTTTAATCTGTTTTTAATAGTTTCTTCAGTATCATCAACTCTTTGAATTAAAGTCCCACCACACAAATCGCAAATACCTTCAACTTTAGGTTTTTTGTTAGTCATGTGATAGCTCTCTTTACATTTTGAACAAGTTCTTCTACCGACAATTCTCTCTATTAAAATTCTGTCATCAATATCAACGTTTAAAACAGCGTCTAATTTGATTTCTAGATTTTTTAACATCTGATCTAGTGCTTTCGCCTGAGCTATTGTTCTAGGGAAGCCATCTAAAAGAAAACCATTTTTGCAGTCGTCCTTAAGAAGTCTTTCCCTAACTAGTTCAATAGTCACGCTGTCAGGGACTAAATCACCTTTATCAATATAGCTTTTTGCCTCTAAACCTACTTTTGTTTGTTTAGAGATTGCTTCTCTAAACATATCACCAGTAGAAATATGAGGTATTTTATAATAGTCTTTAATTAATGCAGCTTGAGTGCCTTTACCAGCCCCCGGAGCTCCCATTATTAATAAACGCATAATCTCTCTCCTAGTCAATAAAGCCGCGATATTGCTTTTCTTGGCTTTGAGTCTTTATTTGTTTAGCAGTTTCAATAGCAACACCTACAACGATGATTAAACTTGTTCCACCAACTCTAACTGAAGATGGTAGGTCAAAGATATTCGAAATGACAATTGGTAAGGCAGCAACGAATGCTAAATATGTTGCACCAACCATCGTGATTTTGAATAACACTCTTGAAATATAGGATGCAGTTTCATCACCAGGTCTGATACCAGGAATATAGGCATTTTGTTTTTGTAAATTTTCTGACATCTTCTCTGGATCCATTTGCAAGAACGCATAGAAGAAAGAGAACACAAAAATTAAAACGATATATAGTACAAATCCTATTGGTTCATCAGTCGAAAAGATATTATTTATCCATGTTTTCGCAGTTGAAGCCGATAAGAAATTTGAAATTGTTGTTGGTAAACTCATCAATGTTGAGGCAAAGATAACGGGAATAACGTTTGCTGAATTCAATTTAATTGGAACGTTAGAATCACTTTTACCTCTAAAAGATGCTGTTGCCGGTCTGTTTGCATATTGAATAGGAATTTTTCTTTGAGCGGTTTCCATAAAGATAACACCGATAATAATAACGATCATTAGTATTATAACGCCGAAGAAAATGAAAATATTTCCTATTTTTTCGCCACCAGAGATTATATATGTTTGAATTAAATCATTGATCATATCAGGGAAACTAGCAATAATACCAGCAACGATAATCATAGAAGTTCCGTTACCAACACCTTTTTGAGTAATTCTTTCAGCAATCCATAAAACAAACGCTGTACCAGCAGTCATTACCACTGATAAGTATATATATGTAAGTGGTGTTATAGGAGTTCCAGGACCAAACAAAGCATTATTATATGATACTGAAATACCAATAGTCAATGTCATCGCTTGTACGAAGGCTAGACCTAAGGCAACATATCTTGTCAATTGGTTTAATTTTTCTTTACCAATTTCTCCCTCATCAGCCCATTCTTTTAAAACAGGAACGATATCCATTTGTAATAATTGGATAACGATTGATGATGTGATATAAGGAGTTATACCTAATGCTACAATTGAGAAATTAGATAAGGCTCCACCACTGAAGACATCTAAGAAACCAAACATTGATTCTCCAGAAGAGAACAATTGTTTTACATACTCTATTTTAACAAATGGTACTTGAATAAAATAACCAAAACGATATATGAAAAGAAATAATGCAGTAAATAATAAGCTAATCCATATTTTTTTATTTTTGATTGCCATATTTAGATTACCTCTATTTTTCCACCAGCTTCAACGATTTCCTTTTCTGCTGATTTAGAAAATTTATGAGCACATACTATTAGATTTTTCTCTAATTTACCATTTCCTAAAACCTTAATATTTTTTGCATTTTTGCTTATTAGTCCCGCTTTAACTAATATTTCAGAAGTAACTTTACTTCCAGCTTCGAAACAATCACAGTTTAAGTCAGCAACATTAACAACGGCATAATCTTTTCTGTTCATGTTTGTGAATCCACGTTTTGGCAATCTCTTGAATAATGGAGTTTGACCACCCTCAAAACCTGGGCGAACACCACCACCACTACGAGAATTTTGTCCTTTGCTTCCACGACCACTTGTTTTTCCGTGACCGCTGCCTGTTCCGCGACCAATACGTTTTTTACTATGTCTTGCGCCATCTACAGGCTTTAAATCATGTAATTCCATGTGAGCCTCCTTAATCTTCTAACACTTCTATTAAATGACTAACAGTTGCAACCATACCACGAACTGCTTCGTTATCTGGTCTTGTTACCACTTGGTTAATCTTAGATAGTCCTAAAGCTTTTAAAGTCTTTCCTTGATTGGGTTTACGACCAAATGAGCTTTTAACTAATTTAATAGTAATAGTTTTTTCTTTTTTTGCCATATTTCTCTACCCCAAAATTTCCTCAGGCTTTTTTCCTCTAATTTCAGCAACTTGTTCTACTGTTCTTAGAGATTCAAGTCCTTGCATAGTCGCTCTAACTATGTTAATAGGAGTACTTGAGCCTATTGATTTTGATAATATATCAGAAATTCCTGCCAATTCAACAACGGCACGAACAGGTCCACCGGCGATAACTCCAGTTCCATCTGGTGCTGGTTTTAAGAATACTCTTCCTGCTCCATAAATTCCTGTTACAGAATGAGGAATTGTTGTGTTTACAATTGGAACATTGATTAAGTTTCTCTTAGCATCTTCAACTGCTTTTTTAATAGCATCAGGAATTTCAATAGCTTTACCAGTACCAAGTCCTACACGACCTTTTCTATCGCCTACTACTACTAAAGCACTAAAGCGATATCTTCTACCACCTTTAACAACCTTAGTTACATGGTTGATACTTACAACACGTTCCTCGAACTCTTTAACGACTTCTTCAACAACTTTTCTACTTTTTCTATTATCTTTATCTTGTTTCATCGTTAACCTCCTAGAACTTCAATCCAGCGTCTCTAGCAGCATCGGCTAAAGCCTTAACTCTTCCGTGATATAGGTATCCACCACGGTCAAAGACAACGCCTTCAATCTTTTTCTCTAACGCTCTTTTTGCTATTAAAGCACCAACTTGTTTTGCTGCTTCAACATTTGAACCATTTTCTAATTTTAATTCTTTGTCTATACTAGATGCACTTACGATAGTTACACCTTCTACATCATCGATTACTTGAGCATAAATATGTGCATTTGATCTGAACACATTTAAACGAGGTAAGGTAGATGTTCCACTAATATTCTTACGAATTCTTAAATGACGAATACTGCGTGTTTCATTACGCGATTTTTTTGTGATCACTACTCATACGCTCCTTTCTATTTAGCTTTCTTTCCTTCTTTACGACGAACTATTTCGCCTTTATAACGAATACCTTTACCTAGATAAGGTTCTGGTTTTCTTACTTCTCTAATTTCTGCAGCAAATTGACCAACAGCTTGTTTGTCAATTCCTTTAACAACTACTTCTGTTTGTGTTGGAACTTCAACAGTAATTCCTTGAGGAATTTCCATTTCGATTAGATGAGAATATCCAGCGGCAATCACTAAAACATTTCCTTTCAAAGAAGCACGATAACCTGTTCCTTGAATTTCTAATCCCTTTACGAAACCATTAGTAACACCTTCTACCATATTGTGTAAAAGGGCTCTAGTTGTTCCGTGAAGAGTTTTATGTTCTTGTGAATCGCTTGGTCTAGCAATCTTAACATCTGTTCCACTAACAGTGATAGTCATTTCTGGACATAATTTTTGACTGATCTCACCTTTAGGTCCTTTGACTACTACTAAATTTTCAGGTTGTACCTCAACAGATACACCTTCTGCTAACTTAATTACTTTATTACCGACTCTTGACATACTAAAACCTCCTTACCAAACATAAGCTACAACTTCGCCACCAAAATTTTTTTGGCGTGCTTCTTTGTCAGTCATAACTCCATTTGATGTTGAAACAATAGCGATACCTAAGCCATTTAATACTTTGGGCATTTCGCTTGCTTTAGCATAAACTCTTAAACCAGGTTTTGATATACGAGTTAAGCCTTTAATTACTCTTTCTTTTTTATCAGTATATTTAAGAGCAACTTTAAGGGTATTCTTTGTAACACCTTTTTCTGTAACAGAAACAAGTTCTACATCTTTGATATATCCTTCATTCTTGATAACATTTAAAATTTCTTGTTTGATTTTTGATGCTGGAATCTCCACATATTCATGCTTCATTTGATTGGCATTACGAATACGAGTAAGCATATCAGCAATTGGATCTGTCATTACCATAGATAGTCTCCTTTCTACCAGCTAGATTTAGTTACGCCAGGAATTTGTCCCTTATTGGCTAACTCTCTAAAGCAGACACGGCATAATTTGAATTTACGGTATACAGCATGTGGTCTTCCACAACGCTCGCAACGAGTATATTCTCTAACTTTGAACTTTTGAGTTCTTTTATTTCTAATTTTTAATGATGTTTTAGCCATAGTTCTACTCCCTCACTACTTCTTAAATGGCATTCCCAATAGGCTTAATAATTCTCGGCCTTCTTCATCGGTTTTTGCTGTTGTAACAATTACGATATCCATACCACGAATTTTTAATACTTTGTCATAATTGATTTCTGGAAAAATCAATTGTTCTTTAATACCTATTGTATAATTACCACGACCATCAAAAGAGTCTTTGCTTAAGCCTCTGAAGTCTCTAACTCGAGGAAGAGCAACAGATACTAATTTGTCATAAAATTCGTACATTCTTTCTCCTCTAAGAGTTACTTTACATCCGATTGCAACACCTTCACGAAGTTTAAATGCAGCTATTGATTTCTTAGCTTTTGTAATAATTGGTTTTTGACCAGTTATTTGTGTTAAATCTTCAACAGCAGCATCTAATGCTTTAGCATTTACGATAGCATCACCAACGCCCATATTTACTACAATCTTCTCTAATTTAGGAGCTTGCATAGCGGAAGTATAAGAGAACTTCTTGATTAATGCGCTTTTTACATTTTCATTGTAATTTAATTGTACACGATTCATATTTCTCCTCCTACTTATCTAGCAAGTTTCCAGATTTTTTAGCGAAACGAACTTTCTTACCATTTTCTTCTTTATAGCCTACTCTAGAAACTTGACTAGCCTTAGTATCGTAAACCATAACATTTGAAATAGCAATTGGAGCTTCCTTTTTAATAATTCCGCCGTCTGGATTTGCATTTGATGGTCTAGTATGACGTGAAATAATGTTTACGCCTTCAACAACAACGCGATTATCGCTGACTAAAACCTTCAAAACCTTTCCTATTTTGCCTTTATTATCACCGCTAATTACTTTAACGGTATCACCTTTTTTAACAAACATACTTTCCTCCTTATAAAACCTCAGGAGCTAAGGAAATTATTTTCATAAAGTCCTTATCACGTAATTCACGGGCAACTGGGCCAAAAATACGTGTTCCTTTAGGAGTTTTATCATCACGAATAATAACTGCAGCATTATCATCAAATTTAATGTAACTACCATCAGTTCTTCTTAAAGCGCTCCTTGTTCTAACAATTACTGCTTTAACAACTTCACCTTTTTTAACAGTGCCACCAGGAGTTGCACTTTTTACAGTAGCAACAATAATATCGCCAACACTTGCATATCTGCGTCTTGTTCCGCCTAATACTTTAATTGTTAAGATTTCTTTAGCACCTGAATTGTCGGCTACTTTTAATCTCGATTCTTGTTGTATCATTATTTTCGCCTCCTATAGTTGGACAGCACGTTCAACTATTTCAACTAAACGGAATTTCTTTGTTTTTGATAATGGTCTTGTTTCCATAATCTTAACGATATCTCCCATCTTAGCATCATTAGTTTCATCATGAGCTGTGAACTTCTTAGTATATTCAACGCGCTTTCCATATAGAGGATGCTTGCGATATGTAGTAATTAAAACTTTGATAGTTTTATCTTCTTTAGTTGATACAACTTTACCAGTGTATTCTTTTCTACTATTTCTTTCCATAGTCTCCTCCTTATTTAGCCTCGTTTGCACGTTCAGTTAAAATTGTCTTCATACGAGCAATTTGCTTTTTTGTTTTACTGATTTGTGCTGTATTTTCCAATTTACCTACTGCAGCTTGGAAACGCAAATTAAACAATTCTTGCTTTAATTCCTTAATATTTTCTTCAATAGTGGTAACGTCTAATTTACGAAGTTTGTCTGTTTCTGACTCTCTAATGATTGGAGCAACAACTTTATTTTCTTTCTTAGCCATTATTCTCACCACTTTCTTTCTTGATTATTTTTGTTGGAATAGGTAATTTATGAGCAGCAAGTCTTAATGCTTCACGAGCAATTTCTTCACTTACTCCACCAATTTCAAACATAACTGTACCTCTTTTTACTACAGCAACGTAGCAATCAGGAGCACCTTTACCACCACCCATACGAACTTCAAGAGGCTTATGAGTTTGTGCCATATGAGGGAATATTCTAATCCAAACAGCACCTTCACGCTTCATATAACGAGTCATCGCAATACGAGCTGCCTCAATTTGTTGAGTAGTAAGCCAAGTTCCAAGTTGAGCTTGTAATCCGTATTCACCAAAATTAATTTCTTTAGCACCTTTTGCCTTACCTTCATAACTTACACGATGAGGACGACGATACTTTGTTCTTTTAGGCATCAACATAATTAATTTGCCTCCTTCTTAGTCTTCTTGGCTGGTAAAACTTCTCCTTTACAAATCCAAACTTTTACACCTAGTTTACCATAAGTTGTATTTGCTTCTGCAAGAGCATAGTCAATGTCAGATCTAAGAGTGTGTAGAGGAACAGTTCCTTCACTGTAACCTTCACGACGAGCCATTTCAGCGCCTCCTAAACGGCCAGCGATTGAAGTCTTGATACCTTTGGCACCAGCCTTCATACATCTTTGAATAGCCATTTTTTGAACACGTCTAAATGATGCTCTGTTCTCCAATTGTTCTGCCATATTTCTAGCAACCAACATTGCATCTAAGTCTGGATTTTTGATCTCGACAACACTTAAAAATATTGTCTTACCAGTCATCTTTTGTAATTTTTCTACTATTTGAGCTTTAATAGCTCCGTCACGGCCAATAACTACACCTGGTTTAGCAGTGTGAATAGTTAACATGATTTTAGTTTTTGTACGTTCGATTTCTACTGTTGACACATATGCCTTTTTATAGAAATCTTGAATTGTTTCACGAATCTTAAAATCTTCGTGTAATAATGCAGGAACTTCTAATTTATTTGCATACCATTTAGATTCCCAGTCACGAATTATACCAACTCTTAATCCTATTGGATTAACTTTTTGTCCCATGTGTTCCTCCTATTCCCTTTCTGCAAGAACAATTGTTATATGACTTGTTCTTTTTAAAAGTGCACTACCACTACCTTTTGCTCTAGGCAACATACGTTTTAAAGTTGGTCCTTCGTTAACATAGCCTTCTTTAACAAATAATAGTTTTTGATCCATCTTTTTATTATTAACAGCATTTGCTGTTGCTGATTTTAAAACTTTTTCGATTACTTCTGTTGATCCTTTAGGAGTTAACTTAAGAATAGCAACAGCCTCACCGATACTTTTTCCTCTTATCATATCCATAACTAAACGGGCTTTACGAGGAGTAACACGAACAGTTTTAGCGATAGCTTTAGCTTCTAATTTTACTACTTCTTCCATTATGCCATCCTCCTATTTCTTAACTGTAGCCTTTTTATCTTTACCGTGTCCACGGTAAGTTCTAGTAGGTGCAAATTCACCTAATTTATGTCCGACCATATCTTCAGTAACATATACTGGAATGTGACTCTTACCATTATAAACGGCAATTGTACGGCCGATAAATTCAGGAAAAATTGTTGAACGACGTGACCATGTTTGAATAACCTTTTTTGTGTTTTCTCCTTGTTCAACGATTTTCTTCATCAAATGTTCATCACAAAAAGGTCCTTTTTTAATTGAGCGTGCCATTGTTTATTTCTCCTTTCTATCCATTGCGGCGACGTACTATTAAGTCGCTAGATTTTTTCTTTTTATTACGAGTCTTAAGACCAAGAGCAACTTTACCCCAAGGAGTAAGTGGAGCTTTTCTTCCGACTGGAGCTTTACCTTCACCACCACCATGAGGATGATCGTTAGGGTTCATAACTGATCCACGAACTGTTGGTCTGACACCTAGATATCTAGTTCTACCAGCTTTACCAATATTCACGTTCATGTAATCAGAATTGCCTACTTCACCGATAGTAGCACGGCAAACAGCTAATATTTTTCTAACTTCTCCACTAGTCAAACGAACTAATGTATATTTATCTTCACGCCCTAAAATCTGAGCGCTAGTACCAGCTGAACGAACTAATTGTCCACCTTTACCAGGATACAATTCAATATTATGAATTACTGTACCAACTGGAATCTTACCTAATGGTAAGCTATTACCAACAATAATATCAGCACTTTCACCAGATACAATTTTTTGTCCGATAGTTAATCCTTTAGGAGCAATGATATATCTCTTTTCACCATCAACATAGCTGATTAAAGCGATATTTGCTGATCTGTTAGGATCGTATTCAATTGTTGACACAGTTCCAACAATACCATCTTTATTGCGTTTGAAGTCAATAATACGATATTTTTGTTTATGTCCACCGCCTTGATGACGGACAGTTATTTTACCTGTGTTGTTACGACCTCCATTTTTCTTTAGTGGAGCCAGTAAACTTTTTTCAGGAGTAGATGTTGTAATTTCATCAAACACCAACACTGACATGCCACGACGGCCGTTAGTCGTTGGATTGTATTTTTTAATAGCCATTTTACGCTACCTCCTATATTACACTTCAAAAACGTCTAATGTTTGACCTTCTGCTAATGTCACAATTGCTTTGCGGACTGCAGGGCGGAAACCTTCATATTTTCCTACACGACGTTCTTTTTTTCTAACGTTAATGACATTTACTTTAACAACATTAACTTTAAATATTTCTTCGATTGCTTTTTTTATTTCGACTTTATTTGCACCTTGCATTACTTCGAAAGTATACTTTCTTGCCTCAACAAGTTTTGTTGATTTTTCAGTAATCAAAGGGCGGACAATAATATCATAAGGATTTTTCATTATTTAAGATCCTCCTCGTATTTTTTTGCTACACTTTCAGTCATTACATACAAATTAGAGTTAATTAAGTCATAAACACTTAAATGAGCTTTTGTTTGTACATAAACACCAGGAATATTACTTCCTGCTTTTACCAAATTGTAGTTTTCTTCATCGGTAATAACTAAAACTTTACCTTCTGCTTTGATATTGTTCAATACAGCAACTAATGTCTTTGTCTTGAAATCTTCTAAATTAAATTGATCAACAACAATAATTTTTTCTTGTTGACATCTATCAGATAACAATGATTTAACAGCTAGTTTTGTAACTTTTTTATTAACTTTAACACTATAACTTCTAGGTGTTGGACCAAAAACAATACCTCCACCGCGCCATTGAGGAGATCTTATAGATCCTTGTCGCGCACGTCCTGTACCTTTTTGACGCCAAGGTTTTCTACCACCACCACTAACTTCACTACGACCTTTAGTTTTGTGGGTTCCTTGACGCATAGCAGCTCTTTCAGCATTTACTACATCGTAAACTACTTGCATATTGGGTTCGATTCCAAACACTTCATTATTTAAATCGACTTTTCCAACTTCTGCACCAGATTGGTTTAATACAACTATACTAGGCATCTTTATTCTCCTTTCCTAAGCTAACGCTTCGGGGTTAATGGCAGCAGATGATTTTTTAACTGCATTTGAAACGAATACAAATGAGTTTTTAGATCCTGGTACATTACCTCTAATTAGCATTACATTTTTTTCTAAATCAATTTTTACAACTTCTAAGTTTTGAACAGTAACTTGTTCTCCACCCATTCTACCAGCTAATTTTTTACCTTTTTTAATTCTAGCAGCATCAATAGAACCCATTGAACCAGTTCCGCGATGATAACCAGATCCATGAGCCATAGGGCCTGTATGAAAATTCCAGCGTTTAATAACACCTTGGTAACCTTTACCTTTACTAGTTCCAGTTACATCTACAATTTCACCCTCTACAAATATATTTGCTTTTACCTCTTGACCTACTTCAAAGACAGCCATTTCCTCCCCAGCGATCTCTTTAATGAAGCGCTTAGGGGTAGTTTGTGCCTTTGCAGCATGTCCTTTTTCAGGATTTATAGCGCGACTTTCTTTTTTCTCGCCAAATCCCAACTGTACAGCCTGATACCCATCAGTATCAACTGTCTTTTTTTGCAACACAACGTTTCCACCAACTTCTATAACTGTTACAGGAATTAGTTCACCTTGAGCTGAAAAAATTTGTGTCATACCAATTTTTTTACCTAAGATTCCTTTGGCCATGAGTGTTTCCTCCTTTACTCATTATTTTAAAATGATGTCAACACCTGCTGGAATCTCTAAGTGAATTAAAGCATCCATAGTTTTTGGTGTTGTTTCCACAATATCGATAAGACGTTTGTGGGTTCTTCTCTCGAATTGTTCACGACTATCTTTATGTTTGTGTGGTGAACGAATTACAGTAAAGACTTCTTTTTCTGTTGGTAGTGGGATTGGTCCAGATACCTTAGCACCTGTCTTTTTCGCCGTCTCAACAATTTTCTTAGCTGACTCATCAATTAGTCTGTGATCATAAGAAATTAACTTAATTCTTAATGCTGTTTTTGCCATGTTTTTTTCCTCCTCTTGCATCCATTTTAAATGTAGCATCGACTCAACACGAATTCCCTAATAACAAGGACTTTGGCAACGCGTCCGTGTGTATCAGCAACCTCGCATATCATTGTCTCTCTCTAACCTTACGTATTATACTAGAATTACTCGGGAAAGTCAACTGTTTTTTAAATTTTAACATCCTAATATTTTTTATTTTCAATAAAGAATAAAAATGTCCATATTTATTGTCAAAATAAAAACCCCCAATTATTCTATAATTGAGGGAAAACTTTTATTCACCTTTTTTTACATTGTCATATACATCTTGAACATCTTCGATTTCATCCATCATTTCTTGGAATCTTTCATATTTACGAATGTCGTTTTCATCGGTTAATTCTGTATATGTTTGAGGTATCCATGTGGTCTCATCTTCTTCAAACTCAATTCCTGGAAAACTCTCTTGTAAAGCTGTCTTAATCTTTGAATATTCTGTTTGTGGAGCATATACTGTTACGTACTCTTCATCTTTTTCAACATCATTGACATCACAATCAGCCATGATTAAAGCGTCAAGTACCTCTTCATCGCCATAACCCTTAAAGGTAAATATGGCTAGGTTATCAAACATATGAGCAACACATCCTGATACTCCTAGTTTAAATCCGCATCTTCCAAAAGCGGTTTTAACGGTAGTGTAAGTTCTATTCACATTATCTGTTAGGCAATCAACTATTACCATACAGTTATTTGGACCAAATCCTTCATAGCGAATGAAATTATATGCTTCTCCTGCCCCACCTTTGGCTTTCTCAATTGCTCTTTTGATAACATCAACGGGTACATTATTTTTCTTTGCTTTTTCTATTTCTTTTTTTAGAGTTTGATTCAAGTCAGGATCAGGTACACCAGACTTTGCTGCTACATAAACCGCTGTAGCATATTTGGCGTTATTTTTACTTTTGATAGCTGCCGTTTTCGCCATAGAAGCGGCTCTAACTTCATGTGCTCTTCCCATAAATTCTTCTCCTGTTCTTTTCTTTCAAATTTATTACTTTTCTATTATATCATGATTTCCTGAAAATTTAAAGGCTTTTTTCATTTTTTCTTATACAAACAATTTCCATTGATTAATCTTTAATCATGTTTTTATTCACAACAATAAAAACCCCTCTAATAGAGGCGGTTATTAATCTTCTAAATATCTCTTCAAATATCGAGGATTTATTCGACTGGTTTCTAAAAGAATAAACACATCAACGCTTTTAAATGGTTCATCAATATAGACTCCCTCGCCAACAGTAGCCCCTAGCTTAGCATATCCTTTGACTAAAGGGGGAACCTCTTTTTTTACCATATTCAAGTCAATTTTATCCTGCTCTAGCATTTTCATATCGCAACAAGAATCTTCTTGAGCATATGCCCTAATCTCATCGGGTGATAAATAGTTATAATACAAATATGATAAACAATTTTTATATTCCGAAGGATCGGTGCCATGAAATGATGCAGTTCCAAACAAAAATTTGATATTTAAATCCATAGAATATCTAATTACTGCTTTCCAAAGCAAACCGATAACTAGACCATCGCGATACTTTTCTTTAACAACGGCTCTTCCAATTTCTAGAATGTCACCATTTTTATCCTTGATTTTATCAATGTTAAATTCACCCTCTGTTAGAAATTGACCAACTTTTTGAGCATGTTCTCTTCTGATTAAACGATATGTCCCAACAACTTCATCAATATCTGTATCAACAGCGATTAAATAATCACAATAGTTATCATAATCATCTCTATCTATCTCTAAATTATTTACCTTACTTTTGTTGTAATCAAGAATTAAATCCTGATAGCGAAGACGATAAACCTGCTGTTTTTCTTCCTCAGTTTCGGCTATTTTAATTAAAATATTATTCACTGAAAACTCTTGAAACATTTTTTTTACCTCAAAATAATCCCATTAGACAATATGGTATCATATTTGTGGAATGTTTTCAAGACCTTTATATTATTTACCGAAGATTCGCACCACTCTTTTTAATTTTCGGGGAATGTCAAGTCCATATGGACATTTTTTTATACAAGCCTGACAATTAACACAGGCACTAGCAAAATGTTTCATATTCCCATATCTCTCTTTTGCCCAGTCGACTAACCCATAACGGTCAAAATATCCTTCAAAAACAAAACAACTAGGAATATCAATACCCTGTGGACACGGCATACAATAACCACATCGACGGCAGAAATCCTTATCCAGGGTTTCTCTTATTTCTTTGATATACATCTTTTCATCATCGGTAAAGTCTCCTGATATTACAGTGGCATTTTGTTTGACCTCTAAAACACTGGCCATTCCAGGAATGGCAACACTGATGAAATCAGCATTGATTATATATTTTAGAGCAATCTTCCCGTTTTCAATCGCCCCACCAGCCAATGGTTTCATAACAATGACACCAACATCTTTTCTAATAGCCTTTTGAAACAGACTTTCAGCTTTAGTCTCAATTATGTTATATGGAAATTGGATAGTTGCAAAAGGATTATTATCAATTATCTTTTCTAGAAAATCAAGACTATGAGAAGTTATCCCAATATACCCTATTTTTCCACTTGCCTTAGCCTCAAGAAGAGCTTTATATGCTCCATTTAGAGACATAACCTGAAAATACTCCTCTTCAGTTTTTACGTTGTGGAGTTGATAAATATCTATGTAATCTGTCTTTAAGTTGCTTAGACTTATATCGATATCTTTTTTCATCATATCATAAGTGCGAGCCATTGATTTTGTACAAAGAACAAATTTGTCGCGTTTTCCCACTAAAGCTTCACCTAAATACGCCTCAGAGCAGGTATATCCTCTAGCTGTATCAATGAAATTGATCCCTTGATTTATCAATTCATCAATAATCTTATTTACCTCTTCTTGGGTTGTTCTTTGAATTGGTATTCCCCCAAGACCAATTTCACTGACATATAGCCCTGTTTTCCCTAGTTTTCTCTTATTCATTAAATTTCACTTCCAAATTCTTTTTATATTTCTCAATGTAGATTATTTTACCAAATTTTCTTTCTGATGAAAATAACTCAATAGCATCGACTTTATTATTAATTTCAATAGGCTTATCAATAACCAAATTTGTCTCTCTAATCAGAGTTATGTGGGGATAGTATCTTCTCTTCTCAAGTTTAAATCCTTTATCCATCAATTCTTCTTCTAGATCTTTTTGAAGAACAAGTAATTCATCAGTCAAAGCAATTTCTAAAATAATCATGTCTTTTAATGTTTTAATTCTCTTGATTGTAATCTCAAAAGTTCGATTTTTTCTTTCTTCAATAATATTTTTAACAATGTCTACTTGATCATCTCTAATTTCTCCCAAAAAATTTAGAGTTATATGAATATTATTTATGTCGGTATAATTGCCTATAAATTTGTTCCTGTGAAAATTTTGCATGAGTAAAGAGATTCGCCTTAAAGTTTCGTTACTTGGTTTAATTCCAATAAAAGCTCGCATAATTTTCTCCTCTGTTACAAATATTAACCAATAATTTTTTATATTTTAAAATCAATAGGCACTAAAGCTTCAAAACTAACTTCTTCAAAAGTTCTAGGATGAATAAATGTTAATTTCTTCGAAAAAAGCATCAGCTTTTCCCCTTCTTTTCCGTATATTTTATCTCCTATAATCGGGTGTTTCAAGTGACTTAGATGAACTCTAATCTGATGAGTTCTTCCAGTTTTTATAATAACTCTTAACAAGCTTTTTTTGTTTTTTGATTCGACTGTTTCGTATTCAGTTACAGCCCTTTTCCCACTAGTAGTTACCAAATACTGGTTTGAAAAATGGCGGTTCTTGCCTATATTCAATTCGATTATTCCCCTTTCAGGAGATAACTTCCCTTCTATAAGGGCTAAATATTCCTTGGTCATTTGATTATTTTCCAATTGATAACTTAGAGAGGATTGAGCCAATGGATGTTTAGCGAATAAGACTAGTCCTCTTGTCTCAAAATCAAGGCGATGAACACAATAGCAATTACTTTCTTCACCTTTCTTGTCCAAGTAATAATTCACAGCATTTGTTAAAGTGTGAATATCTTCTCCATCGCTATGAAGTAAAATCTTTTCTGGTTTATTGACAAGTAAAATATCTTTATCCTCATAAATAATCTCTATTTTTTGACGCCATAAGTGCGGTCTTTCTTGTTCGAGAACACCAAAATCAAGAGTAATAATATCTCCAACTACTATTTCAGTAGAGCCTTTTGCAGTCATTCCATTAACCTTTATAGCATCTGCTACTTCTAATTTATATATCTTACTTTTAGCCAGATGAAATTCTTCAAAAAAGCCTCTTACTGTCAAACTTTTTTTATTGATGAATTCTATCTCTTTCATTTTAACATCCTCATTATTTGTTCTTCATCCAATTCTTTTATTAGGCAGCCTCTATCTTTATATAACTTCAATTGTTCTATTTTTGTTTTAGGACAGTTTTCAAAAATTATGAAATAATCTAGGCCTCTATTTATTCCCTTTGCCAGATAAGCACCATTAATCAATAGTTTTCGGGAAAATTCTTTCCTAGTTAGTCCCTTTGGTTTGCCACCAAAAGCCACAACTTTGTTTTTAATATCAGGATTATCTATTATTTCCCCGGGTTTTGCTTTATGATACTGGGTAAAAGACCCCCAATACTTGTCTTTGTTATAACCCCCAAAAATCAATCCCAAAGCTTCATATAATTCTTCTTCTGAAGAAACGTTCTTAACCCTCTTAGCTCTTTCAATTATTTTTGTACAGACGAGAGCATCGCTCAAAGAATCATGATGATTGTGATCAACCTCTAAATATTTTGATAATGTTCCAAGTTTACAATTGGGAACTATCCCTTTCCAAATGCGTTGTGCCACCTTCAAAGTACAACCAACTTTTATACTAGGAGTATCTAGTTGATATTTTTCAACAAGAGCTTTTAAAACAGCAATATCGAATTCAGCATTATGAGCAAAAACTAAAGTGTTTTGGAAAAAACCTCTTATTTCTGGCCACAATTCCGAAAAGGTTTTTTCATCTGCTACCATTTTTGAAGTTATTCCGTGAATCGTTATATTAAATTCAGAAAATGACTCTTGAGGATTGATTAAGTATTCCTTCTCAAAGACAATCCTATCATTAGTGATCGCGACTATTCCTATGCTACAAGCACTTGTCAGTGATGCATTAGCCGTTTCAAAATCAATTGCTACATAATCCATACTCTACCTCTTTTATTCTCACAAATTATAACATGTTTTTTATAAAAAAATCGAACCTTTATGATTCGACTTCTATATTTATTATTCAACGACGTAAACTACTCCTCGCCAAAAGCTCATAAATGTTTCTAAAGGAAATTCATAATATACAAATAGCCCTTCACCAAAACGTGAATTAATATTAGGATCATTACAGATAACATATGTTTTCCCATTTACTTGTTTATAGCCCCGAACAACAATTAAGTGTCCTCCTGTAGTATACAGACCAGTGTTTCCCTTTATGCTTGCTCCAACAGGACCGACTGTAGCCAAATGGTATTTTAATTCATTCCAAGAATACATCCTTTGTACATAAGCATTTAGTCCAAAAGCTCCCATAGTAACAGTGTTGTATACCCAATTACCATATGTTGGATTATTATGTCCACGGTCAGCAACAAGACCTGCTATATAACGATGTTCATATAGAGGATCTTTATCAGTAAAATTAAATCCTTTGTATTTAAGAAGCATTGTTGAAGTGGTAGCACTACAAATAGAACCGCCAATTTCAGGAACCTCATTTTGATTTAATTTAGGAACATCATAATCAACCTCAACTGGTAGATTCTCCATATTTGGGGTATATGTATAATTAGGAATATCCAAAGTAACTGCCACCAAAGAAACTTTAGGTGATTCATCAGTAGTACTATTTCTTCTCAAAGTTATTTTATATTGGAAGGCGTTTCCTTTGTAAGGATCAATCAATAAAATCTCATCAGTATTCATTTTTACTTTTGTATCATCCTGATTATAATAGAGATTATTTCTTCCCAGTCCCCAAACACCATATGTGAAATATTTACTCCAACTAGTGCCTACTTTAACCTTTATCTGCAATTCACAAGTTGATACCGTACTAGATATCGCCGCCCATGAAGCAACAAGTTCTGTAAAGTTCTTTGTATTGAATATCAAAGATTCATAACTTCCTTCAACTGCTCCGTCAACAAGAATTAGTTTTCCCTCTTCTAACATAACATTTTCCATGTTTGTCTGACGATATGTTTCTACCCTATCCACTAAAATATGATTTGCCATATTGACTTCTTTTTCTTCCATCATTTTCGTTTTCACCTCGAATGTTTTATCCATAGTTGTTGTTCCTGAAATTAATTGAACCCTTAAAGTTATTGTTTCTTCAGCATATGTTAAATTAACAGTTCCATTAGAAGAAATAACCTTGTCATTTGATGATGTCCATATCGCTTTTACTCCAAAGCCGTATTCACCTTTTAAATCTAGATTTGTTTCTACAATTTCTGGTATAGAGATGGTTGCCATTGCCAATTCTAATTTTTGGCTATCCGGATAAGTTTTTACCAGAATTATAAAATCCTTACTTTCAATGTACTTATCATTATCACCATAGATTAAAGTAGCTGATAAAGTTATATACAAATCAGCAGGAACATAAGAATATTTTCCCTCACCAGAGAGAACATTCTTATCCGATGAAGCCCAAACTATTCTGACCCCGTTAATCATTGTTGGTAAAACAATATCTTCACTTACTTCTAGTGGTATTGTTAATTCATCCAGAACATTATAGAAGAGTTCTTTCTCATATGATTCAACCAACACCTGGCCAATATTTTTTTCTTCAGTAAATAAGTCTATACTCGCTTTAACCGTGATGGTTACCCAAATATCATCCTTTTGTTGAACAACTATTCCAGCATTACTTATTGCCGGGCTATTTGTAATCCATTCCAGTTCTATATTCTTCCCTTTATAAACAACAGCAGATTCAAACTCCAAATCTGTCTTTGTTTTTTGAGGTAGAGTAATTGTTTCTAAATATTCTTTTATTAGATCCCTTGTTTCCCTCTCGTTTTTTATACTATCTTCAATATCTTCTTCATTGTCTTCATCAGGTAAATCATTATTATCAACACCACTATTAACACAGCCATTCAAAAAAATAAATCCAAGCATCAAAAAAAAGATCACAATTTTCTTCATACAAATTACCTCTTCACAATTGTATCACTTTTATTTATAAAAAAAAAGATTTATTTAATTTTACCCCAGAAATTAGGAAACCGAGCTTGGGTAAGCTCGGTTTAGGAAGGGGATGTTGTGAATAAATAAATTTATTCACCGCTTTATGTAGGGGATAAGTACAATTCTTTCGAATTGCGTATGTAGTATAGCAAGTTTTTATTAAAAAAGCAAGTCTTTTGTGTTAATATTTTCTTTTTAATGACAAATGGGCTACTTTTGTTGTATAATTTATGTGGTGATAAAATGAATATTGGAAAAATAGATAAAAATATGCTTGATGACAAAAAAAATGAAATCGGTACCATTTGGTATGGTCGACCAGATATTGATTATTCTGTTCATGGGTTGTATTGGTTTAAGGAGAACAACTCCTATTGTCGATTAAAAGAAGATACTTTTGTTAGTGATAATGTTAGTCAATTATCCTACCATCCTTCTGGTGCTTACTTAGCCTTTATGACCAATACGACTTCAATATCGTTGAGGGTTTCGCTTTCTTCTGCTGCATATATGTCCCATATGAGCGCTTGTGGCCAATGTGGCTTGGATTTATATTTCTTAAACAAGGACAACTATGTCTTTTTAGCGACTACTAAAATTAATAAAGCTGAATACGAAATAACCATTATCTCAGGAATGTCAAAAAAAATGCGCGAATACCGTTTATATTTACCAATATATACGAAATTGATCAGCATTGAAATTGGTATTGACAGTGATGCCAATATTAATAAATGTGAAGATTTTAAGCCAGAAGCCATTGTTTGTTATGGTACTTCAATAACCCAAGGAGGTTGTGCTACTCGTCCTGGAATGAATTACTCCAGTATTTTGGGAAGACATTTAAATTACGAAATTTATAATTTAGGCTTTTCGGGAAGTGCGAAGTTAGAGGAAAATATGGCTTATCAAATATCATTGATTAAGGAGATGAAATATTTGATTATTGAAGCGGAAGCTAATTCTGGTTATTCAGATATCCTTGAAAACAGATTGAAAGCTTTCTTAGATATCATTGTGAAGAGCAGTAAAACAGATATTTTCATTATTTCTCACTACCCAAGACCTGATACTTTGATAAAATCTGATATCAGAAAAAAATTGCAAAAAAACGCATTGTTTCAAAAAAATATCTGCTCTTTATATAAAAATGTTAGTTTTGTTGATGGCAAAAAACTTCTTCGTTCTTATCAATTTGAAGAAACCGTTGATGGTACTCATTTAACAGATTTAGGTTTTTTTGCTGTTGCAAAGTTTTTTATAAAATTAATTGAAAAAAAAGGTAATTAGTTTGTTTAATAAGTGAGCAAACGGAAAGGCAATTTATGAATGCTCGAGAACTGGACAATTATATTAATTTATATTTATCTGGACAGGAAGATGCTTTTGATGTTATATACTATGAAACTCAAAAAACAGTATATTTATCAATATATAATATTATCAAAGATAGAAGCCTAATTGAAGACATTATGCAAGATACCTATCTTAAAGCTATAAACTCAATTGAATACTACAAAAAAGGGACCAATTTTCAAGCTTGGATTTCAACAATTGCTAGAAATCAAGCTATCAATGTTTATAATAAGCGTAAGAAGGAAACTTTGGTCGATCCTGTTGATAATATAAAATTCTTTGAAAGTCCTGTTGAGAAAAATAGTTTACTTGAAAAGGCTCTAAAAGTTTTGGACGGTTTAGAAAAAGATATCATTGTTTACCATATAGTTCTCAATTTTAAATTTCAAGACATTGCCAATATTTTAGAAATTCCTTTAAGTACTGTTTTCTTTATGTATAAAAAGGCACTTTCAAAAATTAAAAAAGAGGTGTAATACCATGAAAATTAAAAAATTTAAAAATATTGTTAGTGCTGAGAAAATAGATATTCCCGATATTTTTGAGAAAATCAAACCTATTGCTTATGCAAAAAAAGTTCCTGCTCTAGCAACTATTAAACCATCATATAGAAAAAGAATCATCTTTGCTTCTTTGGTAACAGTAACCTGCGCTTTTCTATTGATTTTCTTTGTTCCTGGAGGCTTAAAGGAAGTAATTGATTTTGATCCTATGAATACAGAATCATCTTTGGATGATCCTACACTAGACCCCAACGTTCCCAAAGATAGTGAAAACGAAAGCGAAGATCCAGAAGTTCCAACCGATAACCCCAGAACATATCAACAGGATTATTATTATTCCTTGTTTAATAGTATTGGTAGTGAAGTAGAACCATCAGATAGTGAGGGTGTTGTTTTGACCGAAGAGCAAAAAGAGACAGTCTTACCTCCTTCAGTTTTTTACGCTATGTATGATATAATCATCACTTCTGGAATTACCGATTATGATATGGTTATCAATGATCTAATCGCCTGGGGTAAAGATTATTCTTATGATGCCACCTATTTTCACGATAACAATGATAAGATCTTATATGTTTATGATTTACTAATTGGATAATTTGATATCATGTGTTAAAGGGCTTATAAACAGCCCTTTTCATTTTGTTATAAATTAAAAACCTCTTAAGTTTTACTTAAGAGGTTAATTTTATTTAGTATAGATTAGATAAGATTCTGCTTGGTAAATGCTTATTTCCAAGACATTTAAATACTCTTGTAAAGTATATGTATCATATCTGAATGTAAATTCATAATTCAATTGATCTTTATAAAAAGTTCTAGCAACGTTATATATAGTACCAAGTTCAGCTGATAAAGGAACATATATATCATCGATAACAGTCATTTCATCCTCTGTAAGTAATGTAGTATCTTCATCAGCAAGATAAAGTTGAATTTCTTCAAGTGTAGGAATTATTCTTTCTCCTTCATCACCAATTCTAGTCATATCATAACATTTAATATTAATATATATTTGATATCCATCTTCACTCTTAATATATTTTGGATCCTCAGAAGTTCCATATATTTCCGGCTCTTCTGATTCTGGATTCTTATCCCAAATATATTTGGCAGCAGCATCGATTTCTTCTCCATATGTTCCGCCAGCAAAGACATCTAGATCTATGCTATAAATTTTTATACCAGCAGTTTTATACTTAGACATCTCTATTCCCGCAAAACTTGAATTTGCTGGGCTGGTTTCATCGCCTAATAGATATGGGGCAATGTTATAGGCGTAAATAAGAGCATTAATGTTTTCTTCATAATTTGCTGGATTAATTTCAATATACTTTAATATTTCTAGATAGAATTCTTCGACTAAAGCTTTTTGCTCATCTGTCCAAGTGCTTGGATCGGTTCCCCTCTCATCAGCACCTTCGTAAGTAATTAGAACAGTCCAGGCGTCAACCTTGAAATATGTATCGGCAATCTCTTGCATTTTTTCCTTGAAATATCTCCATAAGTCAGAATCTTCGCTGACACCAGTTAGGTCACTCGTGTTATTGATATAGGTATTCATCAAGTCACGGCGTAAATATAACAAGGCTAATTCTTTTTCTGTTCTAACACCATATGCCTCCATTAGGAAGTTTTCCCATCCATAACTTGCTGGATATCCATATTGTGTATAATCATCAGATAAGAAATTATCCTTTTCCAAAGCGACATCGGAAACCATTGCTTCCCAAACATCTTCATTAAGAACTCTTTTACTATCATCATCTGTTTTCATCTGTAAATCATATACATTATTAATATTTAAATCATATAAAAAGTTGTGATAATTTACAAGTTCTATAGCTACATATGGCCCATATGAATAATCTAAATCCAAAAACATCTGTTCTTTTGTATACATACCGATTAATGCTGAATTATCGTTTTTATCAGTAATGTCCATAACAGCTACATATGTTTCATGATTCCTTGCAGCTTCAGTTACTTTCTTATCAAAAAGATTGTTGTATGAATACTGTATATAACCATCATATATTACTAGATTGTGTAGCCATCTAATATATGCCATTTCTTCGTCAATCTCGCCATCAGTCAAATCTTCCATTACCATTTCTGATACAATGCCTTCTTTAGCTTCTTCGTATGTGATTGGCTCGATTTCTTTGATATTCAATATAAGATAATTTACATCGTTAAAGACTTGAACTCTTGGAGTATACCAACTCGCATTCTCAACACTATTATCAGTAGTATATGATGACATAGTGTTAATATATGTTGATAAGTCACTACTAAGTTGTGTTAATTCTTTTCCAGTATAATATAGTTGACTACTGGTGTCCTCAGTATTAAAGACTATTTTATCATCAACAATATTGTAGTCAGTGCCTTCTTCTATTTCAAGGACTGTTTGAGCATCAGCTTTCTTAACCATTGTTTTATTATATAAATCAATGAATACCTGGGTTATTTCCTTTGTTGTAGCCACATTCCCTGTTTCATCGTTGATCCATTTGTTGTAATCACCTTCAACAGAGCTATCTGCAGGGCTTATTGTATATCCAAGTTGAGCTAAAGTATTCTCAATTTCTAGATAGCTGTTAAAAGGAATTATTATGCTCCAGAAAGAGCTAAGATAATTTTCTTTATAAAAAGTTTTCTTTTCTCCTTCAGTAAAAGGATCAGCCTGTTTTAACAGAGTATAATAATCAGTTACACACTTATATTTAGCAAGTTTTAAATGGTGATATTCTATTAAATCATCAAATTTTCGATAACCATGGCTATAAGAATCAAGAAGATAATTCTTTTGAAGAATTTCCATAACCTCTTCATCAGTATAATTAGCCGTTCCATCAGTAAAATAATAAGCAATCATATCATCAATAATTTCTTCATCAGTAACTTGATCCCAGTAAGTGATATCGCTAATGTCTAAAAATTCTTCGCTTGTCTTAGATAGTTTCTTATAAAGATCTCTTTTACTGAAATTTTTCAAAATTGTTTTATCCGACCAATTAATGACAGCATCAATTCCCGCTTGATTGCGCAAATTAATATACATTTCATCAACAGTAATATCATATGATAAAGTTCCTTGCTTTACTGTCATATAAGTCTCTTGACCTTCAGCAAGAATTTGTTCTGGATTATCTTCTATTTCAGGAGTAGGTTTGCATCCATCGCAACCAGCCATACAAAAGATTCCTAATATTGTGATTATTAATAATAAAATTTTTTTCATCGTCACTCGCTCCTTATTTGGGTTCAATACACCCGCTTATACTCCACATTTTTTTCTTATGCCCGCCAATACGACCACCATTGACCACGTATCCTGCGAACAATAAGTTATTAATTCTTGTCTTAATTCCTCTATTTTTTCTCTGTCTAAAACTTTAAATCGGGAATAAGCTACTATTGCTTCTGTTCCATTAGCAATTACTAAGTCCTTATATGATAAATTAGAGAAAAGTGGTAGAACTTTTTTTATCGAATAACTTCCATGAAGCCCGTTATGATAATAGTTAACTCTCTTGCTTTCTCTTTCATCGAAACCCAGTGCCTGATATAAAGAAGATCTACTCTTAACAATATCCATCAAATCAAAGATGCTATCATTTATCTTTTGTAACTCTTTTTCATACTTTGGAAATATTTTGCTCAGCTCGCTTATCCTTGTATACTCATAGCTTTTATTATAAACCAGAACACTTCCACCATTTGTCAAGTCTATGAGTCTTATTAATTCCTTGACTAATTCTTCTCGGCAGTCATTGAAATCCTTTGCTAGAAAGGAATAACGATCTTTTATAAAGTCACATTCACCTGGTTTTTTTTCAATATGTAAAGAAAATTGGAATAAAGATTGAGAATAGGGATTTTCTCCAAAAAACCTTGGTAATGGTCCAGGAAAGCCTTCAAAATCCAAATGATATATCGGATAACGAAGTTCATCTAATCCCAACAATATTTTTCTTTCGTCAATATACTCACAATTTCTATCAAAACAGTCTCTTTGTATCAGTTTATTATCATCTTTTAACCAAGTATATGGAACATCGCCTAGACTATAATACTCTAAATTAATCATTTTTTCAAGAGAATATTTATTTTTATCTTCGTCGATAAACTCCTTTTTCC
Organism: Bacilli bacterium; assembly: GCA_028691715.1. Lineage (GTDB taxonomy): Bacteria > Bacillota_I > Bacilli_A > ML615J-28 > CAG-698 > JAAYBG01. Next base: position 75,486 of record JAQUYR010000001.1, read on the forward strand.
CAATTGTTTCCAAAATGGAGCCACTCTCTTTAAGTCTTTTCCAGCATACAGGAAAATAATGGCATTCATCAGTCTTCTTTACTCGACAATCAGGAACCATTTTATATGGTGTAAGCTTGCATTCTTCGATATATCTAACAATCTTCTGTCTGTTTTTTTCAATCTCTGGTAAATATTGAGATGTAACTTCTGTTAGATCGATAAAGCAAATCAAATTTTCTCCATTTATCTGATTATAAATAGCATTCCCATTATCGTATTTGCCATCAAAAACATACTTGTTATTTAATACAGCTAGATAATACTTATAATTTTTATTCTCAGCCCTCTTATCACTGTTTTCAATGATATATCTCTCAATAGCAATATCAAAAACATACTTGCCAACTTCGTTATAGCGATCAAAAAGTTTCTCATATGAAGATAACAATTTCTCACTATCCTCAAAATTATTCCTGATTTTCAAAACTCCATCATCATCAATAAACAAACTGAAAAATTCTTTTTTTTCAGTATAACCCATTTTTCTGAACTTCGAAGTTGTCGTTGCTTTTACTTCAATTACTATCGCTTCATTCTCATTTTCAAAATAACCATCTAAATAACTATAATATGTGTGCCCCTTTTCATCAGTGAATGAAAACTTCATCTGATCTTTTGTTGATTCCTTATATTCAAAATGACCATCGAATGTTTTATTTGCCTGGATAATTGCTTCTCTTTCAACATCTTTGTAAAAATCAAGCATTGCTTCAGTTTGAGCATCAACTTTAAATAATTCATCTCCTGTTTCAAAATCAAACATCGACGATAAAATGTCGATGATATCATCTTCCTCGTAATCCCCGATTTCACTATCAAGCTTCTTTAAATATATTTGATCCAGCGGGTAATACCTATGGCATTTTGTATATTTTTTAAACTGCGTCTTCGAAATGTTCATTTTCAGTCTCCTAAAAAATCTTGTATATCATTCTACCATTTTTAGCCACAAAAAACAAGTACAGACTTTTTTTATAAAAACATTATTATTCATATTACCTTTTTTAACTTAAAGTTAACTTAAAAAAAGCCGACTCCCTTAAAGGCATCAGCTTATAATAATTTTAATTTAATTATTTTTAAAATTTCTTCTACAATTAGAATAAAAATTATCAGAACTATTGTCCAGGCAAAAACATTTGCCATCTCCAAAAAGTTTTTTTCTTGAAGCATCATATAACCAATCGTGTTATTTGGCTGTGCAATGAATTCTGACATAACCATAACCTTTAATCCAAGACCGATTGTTGAAACAAGAGCACTAAAAATTTGAGGCATTATTAGGGGTATATAAACCCCTTTTATTGTTTCAAAGTTAACTCCTGAAATCATTTTAATCTCATCGGTAATTCCTCTATCAATTGATTGAAAGCTCAATAGAAATGCTTCATACATGATTGGAAGAACTATCAATAGAGTAATAATATATGGGCTCTTAACATTTCCAAAAATCATCAGAAGTATTATTATGATGGCAGCAACGGGAATTGTTCTCATCAGCGTCATTAAAGGTCTAATAAACTCTCGGAATTTCGAAGAGACATAAGAAATAAGCGATAAGATCAAAGCTATTACAAAAGATACTCCAACTGTCATAAGTAGCCTTAACATTGTATTAAATATTACTAAGTATGTTTGCTTTTCCTTAAACATATTTATAAAAGCCGAAAAAACCTCAGATATTTTGGGAATGACTAAAGAATTATCCATCAAATAAGAAGCAATAAACCATAAAAGAAAAATAAATACTATTCCGTAAAAAAACCAATAATTGATTTTAATAGTATATTTCTTCATCTACAACCAATCCACCCAATATTTTATCGTTATATTTGTTCAGTAAATTGCAATAAGCAATAATAATGTTTTTATTATCTTTTGCTGATATATATTCGATATTACTTCTTGGTATACTTCTTTTGAGAATATCGCTTCCTGTTTTTGTGAAGAAATCATTGAGATTTATTATTCTATCAACATACTCATCGGTTTTATTATTCATTTGCTCAATATTTTTTTCTAGTTTACTCATAAAAGTTTCAATATCTTTGATGTATGGCGAGTCTGGATTTATAAAAACGGCTGCTTGAGGAATATTTGACAGCTCTTCTTTCATAACATCCTGAAGATTAATGATATTTAATTCAACTCCATATTTTACTTCCAGAGTCGTAATTGTTGGTTCAGCTGATAAAATATATTTTGGAGCATCGCATTCTTCAGTATTATCAGTACTACATACAAAGAAGGGAACGATATCGTTAACTCCCGCCTGATAGGTAATATTCGCCTCATAATTATTTGCTTCTAATGCTGCCTTTAAAATGATATCAGGAACATTGTTTTGCCCATATGCCAAAATATCTTGGCCATCTACATCAGAAATGCTATCTAAGGTTGTAGATTTTCGGCTTACAAGATAGGTATTACCTAGTGTTATTATGGAAAATAGTTTATATGTTGATGACCCATTCATAAACAATTTCATTCCTACAGTTAAAGGAGCAATTATAATATCATGTGATTTTGAAATCATAGCTGTAGTTAATAAATCAGCGCCACTAACAACTGTATATTCAACATTCTCCTCTTCTAGTAATCCTCCAACTGCAATTAGTGGTGTTCCAGCTGGTAAAATAACCTCTATTTTATTCTCAATTTTCTTAGTACATCCTCCTAAAAATAAAGATATAAACAAACTTATTAAAACTATTACAATTTTTTTCATTTTATTACCTTTCCTTCTTTATAATTCTTGACATTATTATATCATTACAGTAAAATGTTTATTGTAACATTTGTTACAGAAAGGAAACGATATGAACGTTTACACTCATCCTTTTCTATTGGGGCATTCTATTGATTGCAACAGATATATTACCATCAAACATTATAAGAAGGGTGATATTATCCATTCTGAAGGAGATATTTGTGATCATTTATCCCTGGTTTCTTTAGGAAATGTTTCTGTTTCTACATATACTTATTCGGAAAAAGAGTATTCAATAGCCAGCATTAACTCTGGTGGAATATTCGGACAGTTCTTACTCTTCTCCGATAATCCCCATTTCCTTGGTAATGTTATAGCAACCACTAAAGCAACGATAATCAGAATAAATAAAGATAACTTATTAAGAATGTTAAGTGAGGATAGAGTTATTTTAACAAACTTCTTAGGAATAGTAGCAACTTCTTTTATTTCTATTCAAGAGAGAGTAAAAATTCTATCTCAGAAATCGATAAAAGACAGCATTATGTTCTACATAAATGAGATAACAAAAAAGACAAAGCAAAAAACAATTTATATCAAGAGCAAAGAAACTTTAGCAAAATATCTAAACATTCCCAGGCCTTCACTTTCACGTTCTTTGATCGCCCTAAAAAAAGAGGGGCTTATCAGTATTAATGGAAAATATATTACAAAAATATAAAAAGCATAAATCAAAAATATGATTTATGCTTGTTTTTTTTATTTAGAATACTTTTCACGTTTAATATAATGAGTGTGTAATAGATGATGGGATACATGTCCACAAGGCTCTTTCAAGAATTCATCATATAAACGTATAACCTCTGGATTTTTATGAGATTCTCTCAGTTTAGATGTATCATCAATGCCATAAATAGCTTTTGCTCTTTCTTTTCTGACATCGATCTTATCTTGAACTTTAGCACTAATTACTGGTTGTCCACCACCATTAACGCATCCTCCCGTACATCCCATAACTTCAATAAAGGCGTATTGTTTTTCACCTTTCTTGATTTTTTCGAACATTTCTGGAACATTAACTGTACCATGAACAACAGCGAAATTTAAATCCAGACCATTAATATTTAGTGTGGCTTCTTTGATACCATTTTCTGTACCACGAACTTCACTAATTACAACATCTTTCATATCCTTCTTCTCTAAAAGTTCTTTGACTGTTCGTAATGCTGCTTCCATAACTCCACCAGTAACGCCGAAGATTGCTCCAGCACCAGTATATTTTCCAAATGGACTTTCGATTTTAGCATCAGGAAGCTCTCTGAAGTTGATATCTTGACGTTTAATCAGTCTTGCTAATTCTCTTGTTGTTAAAACATAGTCAACATCGCGTAAACCATCTACTTCCATCTCTGGACGATGAGCTTCAAATTTCTTAGCGATACAAGGCATAATTGAAACAACTTTAATCTTTTCTTTAGCGATTCCAATCTTATCTGCATAATAATGTTTTATCAAAGCTCCTTGCATTTGTTGAGGAGATTTGCAACTAGAAAGATTCTTTAAATATTCAGGATAATATGTTTCAATATATCTAATCCATCCTGGAGAACAAGAAGTAAGCAGTGGTAAAGCAACTTCCTCTTTGTTTAAAAACTTAGTAAGTCTTTGAATAAGCTCTGTTCCTTCTTCCATGATAGTAACATCGGCAGCAAAATTGGTATCAGTAACATCATCAAATCCTAATTCCTGAAGGGCTTTATACATTTTGCCTTCAACATTAGTTCCAATTGGATAATCAAATTCTTCTCCTAAGGCAGCTCTAACTGATGGAGCAGTTTGAGCTATAACATAGTATTCTTTCTTTTCTAACAACTCAATGACAGAATCAACATCATCTTTCTCTTTGATAGCGCCAACTGGGCAAGCTTGAATACACTTACCACAGAAGATACATCCAGAGTCTTCCATGTTGTGATTAAGTGCTGGTCCAACATATGTTTCAAAACCACGGTTATTAAAATCTAACACCTTAGTTCCTGCTAATTTTTCACAAGCACCTACGCATCTTCCACAAAGAATACATTTTGAACTATCTAAAACAATTGAATCAGTGATATTTAAAACTGCTTCTTTTGTTGAGAAAGTATTGTTTTCGCCTATAACATTAGGAATGTTATATTTTCTTAATAGATGTAACAATTCACAATTATGTTCACGAGGACAGCGCCAGCATTCAAATCGATGATTAGCAGCGATTAATTCTAAATTGTTTTTAACTGTTTTCTTAACTCTTTCAGTGTTTGTTCTAACAACTACAGAATCAGCTCCACGGCCTAAGCACTCTCTTACTTTAACAGTACAAGAGTTTTTTAATGTCCTAATTCCTTCTATTTCAACAACGCAAATACGACAAGCTGAAGTTTCATTGATACCCTTTAAGAAACAAAGACGAGGAATATCAACACCAGCAGCATAGGCAGCATCCATGACAGTATAATCGCCAGGTACTTCTACAACCTTGTTGTTTATGATTACTTTTATTAAATCACTCATATCTATTCCTCCTAAGCCGTAATAATAGCATTCTTTGGACAAGCAACTTTACATGCTCCACACTTAATACAAATGCTAGTATCAATTTTATGCATTTCTTTAATATTACCTGTAATCGCACCAACAGGACATCCTCGTTTACATTTACCGCAACCGATACAATTTTCAGTAATATAATATTTGATCAAAGCTTTACATACGCCAGCTGGACATTTTTTGTCAACAACATGGGCAATATATTCATCTCTAAAATTCTTTAATGTTGAAAGAACAGGATTTGGAGCTGTTTGTCCTAATCCACAAAGAGCAGAATCCTTGATTGATAGAGCTAAAGCTTCTAATTCATCAATATCTTCTAATGTTCCATCACCATTTGTAATCTTTTGTAAGATTTCAAGCATTCTTCTTGTTCCCTCGCGACATGGAGTACATTTACCACATGATTCATCAACTGTGAATTCCAAAAAGAATCTGGCAACATCTACCATACAGTTATCTTCATCCATAACTATCATACCACCGCTACCCATCATTGATCCTAGAGCAATTAGGTTATCATAGTCAATCTTGGTATCCAAATCTCTGAATGTTAAACATCCACCTGATGGTCCACCGGTTTGAACCGCTTTGAAAGCTTTTCCTTTAGGAATACCACCACCGATGTTATAAATAACATCTCTAAGAGTAGTACCCATAGGTATTTCAAGCAATCCTGTATTGTTAATCTTGCCACCTAAGGCAAAAACTTTTGTTCCTTTTGATTTTTCTGTACCGATAGTACTAAACCATTCAGCTCCCTTATTAAGAATCTGAGGAATATTTGCATAAGTTTCTACATTATTAATAATTGTTGGTTTTCCCCATAATCCTTTATCAGCTGGAAATGGTGGTTTATTTCTAGGCATTCCCCGTTCTCCTTCAATAGAAGCCATAAGGGCTGTTTCTTCTCCACAAACAAACGCACCTGCACCTAATCTTGCTTCTAAATCAAATGAAAAGTCAGTGCCAAATATATTTTTACCTAATAAGCCATTTTCATAGGCTTGTTTAATAGCAAAATTTAATCTCTCTACAGCTAGTGGATACTCAGCTCTGATATAGACATATCCTTGGCTTGCTCCAATAGCATATCCGCCAATTGCCATAGCTTCAATTACACTGTGAGGATCTCCCTCTAAAACAGCACGATCCATAAATGCTCCTGGATCTCCTTCATCAGCATTACAAATAATATACATTTGTCCTTCACCGCGATGTTTAGATGCCAATTTCCATTTTAAACCAGTAGGGAATCCGCCTCCGCCTCTTCCTCTTAATCCTGATTTTAGAATTTCATCAATGATTCCATCAGGAGTCATTTCCGTTAAGGCCTTTCCTAAAGCCATATAACCATCACGGGCGATATATTCATTAATATCAAAAGGATTGATTATACCACAATTTCTTAAAGCTATACGTTCTTGCTTAGCATAAAAATTCATTTCCTGGAATTTCTTGATTTTGACTTCATCTTCTGGAGTCATTTCTGTATATGCTTTTCTAGCAACAATTCTTCCCTTTAACAAATGTTCCTTACAAATTTCTTCAACATCTTCAACTTTCATATGTGAGTAGAAAGTCATATCAGGATAGACAACAACAACTGGTCCTTTTTCACAAAGACCAAAGCATCCGCTCATAAAAACAGCTACTTCATCCTGTAAATCCAATTCTTTTATCTTTTCTACAAATTGATTTTTAATGGCTTCTGATTTTGAAGACATACAGCCTGTGCCACCACAGACAACTACTTGCGCTCTAATTGCCATAATTTCCTCCTACTTCAAGAACTTAGTTATTAGTAAGTCTTCAACAACTTTTCCACCAATAACGTGTTCTGAGATTATTCTTTCGGCATCCTTTGCCTTAACCTTGCAGTATGTTGTTCTATTTCCAGCAGCATCATATACTTCTACAATTGGTTCTAGGGCACATTGTCCCATACAGCCAACTTGTGTAACTGTTGTATTCAATAGATTTCTCTTAGAAACTTCTTCGACCAAAGCGTTAAGGACTGGTCTTGCTCCTGCTGTAATTCCACATGTAGCCATACCAACAACTACTCGATATCCATCTTTTTGTTGACGCATGCTCATCTTTTGAGCAGCGGCTTCTCTAATTTTCTTTAAATCTTCTAAAGATTTCATAGTTCCTCCTCTTTAATAGACTGCAAACCCTCTCTTATATAATCCTTAATCCATATCATTACATCGATTTGCTTCAAGGATACACCATCAAGAATTTGTTTTATTTCTTTTGTATCAAAAGTAAATTTTTTATTATTGTATAAATGATTGTAGACAATGTCAATGTCTTCATCATTTATAACTAAAATATAAATAGTTTCAACAATATCACCGAGTGGTGGTCGATCAATATTGTCATATTCAAAGGTTCCTGTTAGTCTTGTACCAATTCCTTCTTGGGATTCTATATGAAAACTACCCAAGCATGTTTCACATAACTCTTTAAATAAAGGGATTCCCATTCCCACTTTCCTTGTCTTTCGACTGGTAAAAAAGGGATCCGTTACTTTTTCAAGAGTTTTATCACTCATTCCTATACCATCATCAATAATTTCTACAATCAAAATATTATTCTGAATGTCTTCATTAATATTAATAACTATATTTTTACTTTTAGCCTTAATAGAATTCTGAACAATATCAAGAATATATAGAGATAGTTCATTCATGATTTTTCTCCAAATACTCTCTGAATCCCTTAAATGATAATTCAGTGAGTTCTAGATAATTGATTCTCTCATTAATAATTTCTAAAGAATGAGCATCTGAGTTATAGATTATTGGTAACTTTTTCAAGTATGGATATTTTTTAATTACTTCTTCAGTATTTTCCTTACCATATATCTCAATACCATCTATATCAAACACACCTAGGTCTTGATATACATTTAGCATCCAGCATTCACCACGGTTTACATGTGCTAAGATAACAATTCCCTCTAAACTATGAACTTTTTCTATTAGTTCTTTTAATGTTATATCTAGGGGATAATTTAAGTGATATTCTATTTCCTTTATTTTTAAATCATACTCATCAAAAATATCCTGTGATCCGAATTTATCCCTGTCGTGAGGTTCTTTGGTGTTTATATCTTCTAAAATCTTATCAAATAGAAGGGCTTTTTCCAAAGTTTCAAAATATGTCAATACATGAAATCCCTCTTTAACTGTAACTTCACAGCCATATAGAAATAAAAAGTCATAACTGGATATAATTTTTTGAAATGTTGGTAAATGTTTTAGAGTATTATGATCGGTAATGCTGATCATATTTAACCCTTTTAACATCGCCATATTTAAAATATTATTTGGTGTTTGTAATTCATCAGCACAAGCAGAAAGTGTCGAATGAATATGAATATCATAATATACTTTCATATTCCCAAATCAGTTTCAGCGTGTCAGCGCTTGATAAACTCGTTTTAAATAGTGGAATATTCTCACTATTAGCTTTAACAACGATTTCTTCATTAGGGGTAACATCTTCACAAAAAATGACCGCAGAAAAATCTAATAAAACCGCAACAGCTACGACATTCAAACTATTTAGTACCGTCAGCAGTACTGTGTTTTCCTCTTTTGCATGCCCCATGACCCAACTCAGCAAATCCGAAACATACATTCCTTTTATCGGCTTTGTTAAATCAACATTTGGTGTTATGCATTCGATTTCTTCTATTTTCACTAGATCCTTTACTATCATAAACCACCTATAAATTAAAGATAATTGTTACTATAGTTCCCTCTTCACTGGATTTAATATCGAATTCATCACAAGATTTACGAATATTAGGAAGTCCCATTCCTGCACCAAAACCATTTTCTCGGGCAAATAATGAAGCCGTCGAAAATCCTTCTGACATTGCTGCATCGATATTCTTTATACCTGGACCTTTATCAGAAAAGACCATCTTCAACTTATCCTTGGTATATTCAATATCACAAGTTCCTCCAAAGGAATGAATAACAACATTTATTTCTGCTTCGTATGTTGCTATAGAAACCCTTCTTACTATAATTTTACTAACATTATCGGCTACTAATAATCTCTTCACAAAACTGGAAATATATCCAGCCTGTTCTAGATTCATTGGTAAAATCTCAAACGAATAGTTCATTATATTTCACTAATGCCTTTTATACCTGCTTCATACATTTTTCCGTTAGAAGAAAACATAGTATATGAAGTTCCAAGCATAATGATATCATTTTCTTCAGCTGCTAAAACTACTTGATCTGTTGGTTTCTTATCTCTAACTAATAAAACTACTTTCACATCAAGCATCTCAGCTGTTCTGACACCTTGAATAGTAACCAATCCTGTTGATAAAATTCCTTCTTCACAAAACTCCAGAGGAACATTTCTTAGCATCATCAAAGCATCACTCATCAAATCACAACTAAATGCAAAATTTACTTGTCGATCAGGATTATATGTTTTAGTTGTATAAACTGTAGCGTTTAATAGTTTAACCAATTCACTTAGTTTCATATTATTTTTCCATTAATTTTCTTAGTGCTTCTCTAGCTATTGTTGGATTAGAACTGCCGTAGACATTACCATCAATAGTGAATACTGGGGCTAAACCACATGCGCCAATACATCTTGTTGCTTCTAATGTAAACTTACCATCTTCTGTTGTTTCGCCTGGTTTGACTTTTAAAACGTCAGACATAGCGTCAATGATAGATTGCGAGCCACGAACATAACAAGCAGTACCTAAGCATACACTGATTACATGTTGTCCCTTAGGTTCTATTGAAAAATGAGAATAGAAAGTAACAACACCATTGATTTTTGCAATGCTTTCATCAAGCTCTTCAGCAATGATTTTTTGTACTGCTAATGGAATACATCCAAATATCTTTTGAGCATCGTGTAATGTTGGCATTAATGGACCTGGTTTTTTCTTGTGTTCTTGAATTCTCTCTTTAAGTTCTTTAACCTGTTCGTCATTCATAACAAATTTAACTGCCATAATTTTTCACTCCTTTTTGCTATTATATATTTTAACACTTTTGACCACGAAAATAAATGTTTTTTTAACTTTTGTTTTCGTTAGTTAAGAGCTGTTAATGTTGAATTGAAGTTGTAAATCTTTGATACACCATCATAAGTCACGGTTACCTGATATTCTATATTCGCTTCAGCACCAGACTTACTGATAATTTCACCATTGTCATTCATAATTGTTGGTGACAAACTCTTCCATTCAAAAGTAACACCAGATAGATTATTCTTTGCAAAATACTCCAGTTGTACTAAGAACATAAATTCATCCCAACGACCAGCATGCCTCATTGCCATTGGACAATCTTTTCCTGAAAAGGCATTGTGCTGTTTAACTCTATCAAATCCTAAATTATACTGAATTAATAATTCAGCAACCAATTTTGCTGTGTGTCTCATCGTATTGTTATACTCTGATCCAGCATCAACACAAGTTTCAATACCAACACCATTCATATTTCCACCAGTTATACTAGTAGCATTGTATGTTGAATTAAAATAAGTGGTGCCATAAGCTCTACTTCCATCACCAGCATGCCATGCTACCTCATCTATAGGAAGATTTTGAATAATTCCATTTTCATCAACAGTATAATGCCAAGACACCGAAGTAGAATTAGGATCGTTGTTCAAATTATTTAAATAATTCCAATGAGCCTGAGCTGTTGCTCCACTAGCATTGTTTCCTGTATCATGTACAACAATATATTGAGTACTCGATCTTACTATTCCAGTTCTTTGTTTACCATATGTATACTCTAAAATCTTTTGCTCAATTGGAGCATTACTCTCATCATAGAATGGTAGATATCCATAATTAATAACATCAATTGTTGTTTTTCCATATGTCTGATAATACTGTGTCTTTATTTCAGAATAATTTATTGAATCTAAGAAAGTCTCCACAGCTTCCCATTTATTTGTATAGATAAAGCCATCAACATCATAAACATAAACCACATTTAAAGTATAACTATCAACAGTAATTGCTGCTGTAAGTGAAATATTAGTAGCTGAGATTGGTTGGGTAAATTTTCCATTTGAGTCGATAATGTTGCTAAAACTAGATGTCCATTTTATAGTAGCATTCATTGGCCCATATGTTGTTGGTAAATCCAAATCTCCACTCAATTTTTCAAATGCCAAGAAAGTAACATCCAGCCACTTCTTCGTCTCTGAACATTTATCTCTTGCTGCAAGTTCTAAAACCGTGACTTCAAAAGAATAATTTTCAATTTCACCATTATAATTTATAATGCAAGTCAAAGTGACGACTGCATCGCCATTTAAAGGTCTAGTGACTTCACCATTATTTGTGATTACTTCAACATTTGAAGAAGACCATTCAAACGTAGCATTATATTTAGAATAAACTGTTGGGAAACGAAAACTATAAGCAACGTTTTCTCCAATTTGATCTTTTACCCAAACTTTAATAACATCCATAACAGTTCCACATCCAATAGCTGTCATACTAAGAAAAACATCTTCTTTCTTATCTGCTAAGCTAACCGAACAAAGAAACTCAATCTCTTGGTCCAATATTGGTGCAGTAAATTTTCCATCATTATCCACTATTTCATCATAAAAACTCAACCAAACAAGGTCACAAGGAATTGTTGGATGTGTTGTTGGCAACTCAATATCTCCATTGACCAATTTTCCATCATAACTTTTCTCCAACCAATTTACTATCTCCACCATTTCACTACCCTCAACAATTTTAGGGACAGTTATATCATAACTCAGTTTTAGTATATCCCCTGAAATATCGACACTACAGCTAAGTGTAACTGTTGCATCGGCTCCATAAGGTTTAACTACTTCCCCAGTTGAACTGATGATAACAGGGTTAGAAGATTCCCATACTATAGGATAGTTATAATCGGGATGGGAGGTTGGTAAAACCAAATTATTAATATCAACACTAGAAAAAGTTTCGTTAAGCCAATCTCTAATAATTACTAAATCGTTCTTACTTCCTAAAATAATTACTTCTAAAGAATAATCTTCAGTTTTCCCATCATAGCTGATTGTACATATAAGATTAACAGCAGTATCTTCTTCTGGTAAAATAATTTCACCATCAGCAGTAACTATATCTACATTAGAACTCTTCCATGTAAATGTCGCTGTTTCATATGACTTTACTAATTCAATATTTTCAGTAAATGTCTTATCTTTATATTGACTATCCAGCCACACTTTTATTTCATCAAATGTTGTTTCATTACTCGGTTCATCAGGAGTGCATCCTGTTAAAAAAATACCAATTATAAATAATACCAAGAAAAAAGATTTTTTCATATTACCTCCACCTATTCTTTCTTAAGTAATTCTGATGAATATCTATATGTTCTCTTCTCATTATTGAATTCTACTTCTACCTTATAGTTAACCATTAAACTTTTACCTGGATGGTTGATAATCGTCCCCTCATCATCCATTATTTCGGGAGATAGTGATTTCCATTTAAATTTGACGCCTTTTAGTTCCTTCTGAAAAGAATATTCTAATTTTACCAAAAATAAAAATTCCTCCCAGCGATCAGATTCTCTAATAACTTGTGGACAATTCTTCCCCGAAAAATTATAGTGCTGTTTTACATCTTTTATTTCTAAATCATATTTAATCAGCAATTGAGCTGTTAATTTAGCTAGCCTTCGAAGTACTTTATTGAAATCAACTCCTTGATATACACAGGATTCAATTCCAATGCCATTTTCATTACCGCCTCCGATACATTGAGCATTGTATGTAGAGTTAAAATATGTCTCATCCCAGGTATGATGACCATCTCCAGCATGCCAACCTACCTCATCAACATCTAATTGTTGATAAGTTTCTTTATCATCAAGTGAAAAATGCCATGATGCTACTCTGTCTGTTTGATGAATATAATCATTTAAACCTTTAGCAGTTGCTGTTGGGGCAGCCATTCCAGTATTATGAATCACTATATATTTAGTAGCAGTTCTCTTCCTGTTTGGCTTTAAAGGACTATCATCAGGAAGTAATTCAACCTTTATTTCCATATCATTTTGATCATAAAACGGCAAGTAACCAATGTTTTCTGTTAGAATCTTTTCATATCCTTCTTCATAACCATATAAATAGAACTTTTGATTTTTAATTTGTTTAATATTAATATCATCTAAAAGTTTTTCTATTTTTTCCCATTGCTCCATTTCGTTCCTCCTTAGTACAAACCATTGTAAATTATACCACAAACTATTAAAATAACAAACCTTTGTTTATAAAAAATAAAAGGAAACGCATTCTTTTTATGACGTTTCCCTTTTGTTTAATTATTTTTAGGCAATAATATTGATGAGTAATTAAAGATTCTCTTCTCACCACCATAAATTACCTCAACTTCATATTCAATTAAAGCTGAACTCCCTGGGTGATTAATAACTGTTCCTTCATCATCCATTATCTCTGGTGTTAGAGATTTCCAATTAAACTGAACTCCCTGTAATTCTGTTTGGGCAAAATATTCCAGTTGGATCAATCCCAACAATTCTCCCCAACGATTAGCTTGTCTGATTACTTGTGGACAATTCTTACCTGAAAAATCGTAATGTTGTTTAACATCGCTCAAATTCAAATTGTATTCAATCAGTAAACTAGCGGTTAGTTTAGCTAGCCTTCTAAGGACTTTATTAAAATCAACCCCTTGATATACGCATGATTCAATTCCTATTCCATAATTATTACCATTTGTTTCTCCAGCATGCCAGCCAACTTCACCTAGTTTTAATTCCTGGTAAGTTTCTTTATCATCAATTGAAAAATGCCACGAAGCAACCCTATCTGTTGAATGAATGTAATCATTTAATCCCTTCGCTGTTGCTGAGGGAGCAGCCATTCCTGTATTATGAATTACTATATATTTAGTAGCTGTTCTCATCCTGTTTGGCTTTAGAGGACTATTATCTGGTAAGATATCCTGGATTATCACCATTTCTGTTTCGTCATAAAATGGCAAATATCCGATATTTTCTGTTGGGACATTTTCATATCCAACTTCATATCCATATAGAGAAAATTTTTGATTTTTTATTTCTGGAATATTTATCTTCTCCAAAAAAATTGTTATTTTTTCCCAAATATCATTGTATTCTTTTCCCCTAACTTTAAAAATATAGCTAAAGTTTGTTGAACTTGATCCGATTCCAATTGCCACATCCATAGCAACTGTTGTCGTAAATAACGGCTCAATTAACACTAATTCATCAGAAACTATACTTTCATTTCTTGAAGTCCATGTTATTCTAGAATTATATTTCTCATCGGTCAAATAAAATGTAGTTTCTTCATCGATGTATTCACCATACATACCATTCAGCCACTGACTAACAAGCGCTATTTTCTCTTTATCTGTTCTTCCAAGAATATATACATATTTAGTATATGTTTTCATCTCACCGTTGTATTCGATATCACAACTCAATAGAACCCCAATATTATCATCGGTGTCTCTCACAACAACACCATTTGTATTAATGACACCCTCGTTTGAGCTTGACCAAACTAATTGGCAGTTAATTGTGGGATGTGTCCTTGGTAATGCTATACTTGATGTTATTTTATCACTGATTTGTTCATCTAACCATAACATTACTTCATCAAATTCATCGCCATACCCTTTTAGAATCATCGGAATGAAAATATCATCAGTTTCATTTTCTAGATCAATGATAAACAACACTTCAATTTCCATATCAAGAACAGGGGCGTTAAAATCTCCTTCACTTGATAAATATTTTTCATCAAAAGAAACTGCTTCTATCTCTGCTGTTTCGCTGTAATCAGTTTTAGGAAAAACAATATCAGAAGTAACAATGTAGCCATTGTATTGGTCAAATAACCATTCTTTGACTTCTTCCATGTTAGCTTTATCGGGCTCTTCCTCAATTACTGGGACATCTGGTTCATCTAAAGGATCGTCTGGTTCTTGTTTGTCACAACTCACTAAAAAAACACTCACAATAAAAATTAAAAATAAAACAATCTTTTTTTTCATATAATTTTCCTCAACATAATTTTACCACATCTTTTGTTCCTTTAAAATGTTTTAATGAAAAAAAGGAAGATAATTCTTCCTTTCTCACATTTTTCTTCTACAAAATTGGCTCTAAGTACGATACATACCGATATGTCTTTTCTTCTTCCATATATTCAACTTTCACTTCATATTCCACTTTAGCATTATCGATATGTTTTACTATATTTCCCTTATCATCCAAAATTTCAGGTGTTAAGCTCTTCCATGTGAAGTTAACATCTTTAAATTCTGTTTTGCCTATATATTCTATATCTACTAAACTTAAGAATTCCCCCCAGCGACCAGCATGTCTCATCGTCATTGGGCAATCCTTTCCTGAAAAATCATTATGCTGTTTTACAGCATCTAATTTCAAATCAAATTCCAATAGGAGTTCAGCAACCAATTTAGCAGTTCTTCTCATAGTCTTTGTGTAATCAGATCCATAATTAACACATGTTTCAATACCTACACTGTTGAGATTTCCACCAGTTATACAGTCCTTATCATAGGTGTTATTGTGATATGTTGTTCCCCATTCCCGATATCCATCTCCAGCATGATGAGCCACTTCTGTAGTAGGAAGATGTTGAAAAACAGCATTTTCATCAACAGTAAAGTGCCAAGACACAGAATTTTTATTATTAGGATCGGTTGCCATGCTCATTAACCAGTTTCTATGGGCTTTCGTAGTCGCTGTTGGGGCCCCGCTTGCTGTATCATGAATACAGATATATTTAGTACATGTCTTTTGAATTCCTGGGCGATTACATTTATATATATCTGGTAAAATTTCTACATCTCTTTTTGTATCTTTTCCATCATAAAATGGAAGATAGCCAAGATTAATTGCTTCCATTTGTTTATATTGTTCTTGGTATCCAAACATATAATACCTTTGTCCTTTGATTTTATCCTGATGAATTCTATTCAAATACTTTTCGATTTTTTCCCATTTAGACATTGTTTTTTTTACCTTTCTCTTTTAACTCTATAATTTTATTAAATTGTATTTTCTTTCTCCTAAACCTATTTTTTCAGCGTGTTCAATTCCTGATTCCCAGTTGGTATCTGGATGTAATCCATGGAATTTATCCCTTGTGTTTTCTTTTTCACCTAAAATGCTATTAGCGATTACTGGAGCAGCGTTGACTAAATCTACACTTGCTTGATCAATCGCAACTGGATCAAATGATGCTAAAATACCGATATTTGGAACTATTGGCATATCATTATCACTACAACAATCACAATTTGGTGATACGTCCATAATAAAATTAATATGGAAATTTGGTTTATCTTTAATCACTGCCAAAGTGTATTCAGCAATCTTCTTAACAAGAATATCCTCTGCCTCATTCCATATTGGTCTTATCGCATTAAACGAACAAGCGCCAATACATTTACCACAGCCAACACATAAATCTTGATTGATATATGCTTTTTTTGTATCTAGATAAGCGATAGCATTTTGAGCGCAATAATTAGAGCATTTCTTACAGAACCTGCAAAGAGCTTCATCAACTCTTGGCTTGCCACTGCTATGCATTTCCATTTTTCCTGCTCTCGATCCACATCCCATTCCAAGATTCTTTAAAGCTCCACCAAATCCTGCTCCTTCATGCCCCTTAAAATGGTTCATAGAGATTATAATATCGCTGTCAGCTATTGCTCTTCCAATCTTAGCTCTTTTAACAAACTCTAGATCAACTGGTATCTCTACATCATCTGTACCTTTGATGCCATCAGCAATGATTACATGGGTATTTGTTGAGAAGGGAGTAAATCCATTTTCATAGGCAGCTTCTAGATGATTTAATCCTTCATTTCTTCTCCCTACATATAAGGTATTACAATCTGTTAGGAAAGGTATTCCTCCCAATTTTTTTACTTTGTCTACTATTACTTTTGCATAATTTGGCCGGATATATGCTAAATTACCAGGTTCACCAAAATGAATTTTAATGGCTACATGTCTCTTATCAAAATCTATTTTCTCTATACCGGCTTTTGTTACCAACATTTTTAATTTTTCTAACATGCTTTTTCCTGAAGTGGTACGGAAATCTATAAAATATACCTTTGACATTATACTCCTCCTTAGACTTATTTTCTATATCAATATAATAGCATACTTTGTTGCTTTTATAAAGTTAAAAATAAAAAATCATCCAGTATTTCTACTAGATGACTATTTTTTGTGAAATGGTGGCCAGGGGCGGAATTGAACCGCCGACACAAGGATTTTCAGTCCTTTGCTCTACCAACTGAGCTACCGAGCCAAAAATGGCGGTCTCAACGGGACTTGAACCCGCGATCTTCAGTGTGACAGACTGACATGTTAACCACTACACCATGAGACCAATGGTTGCGGAGGAAGGATTTGAACCAACGACCTTCGGGTTATGAGCCCGATGAGCTACCAGCTGCTCTACTCCGCGATATATAAAATGGCGGAGGAAGCAGGATTCGAACCCGCGCGCGCTTCCACGCCTGTCGGTTTTCAAGACCGATCCCTTCAGCCGGACTTGGGTATTCCTCCACATTTTATCATATTAAAATATTAAATTGTTTAAAAACTGGTGGACCCGGTAGGACTCGAACCTACGACCGACCGGTTATGAGCCGGTAGCTCTAACCAACTGAGCTACGGGTCCAATAATGGTAGCGGTGGAGGGATTTGAACCCCCGACCTTACGGGTATGAACCGTACGCTCTAGCCAACTAAGCTACACCGCCAGCTGTATACTATATGTGTTTTAACTTAATACAAAAATGGTGGATCCTAACGGGATCGAACCGTCGACCTCCTGCGTGCAAAACAGGCGCTCTCCCAGCTGAGCTAAGGACCCACAAACAAATACAATTAATAAAAGGAATTTGGTGCCTAAGGCGGGAATCGAACCCGCACGGTATTGCTACCACAGGATTTTAAGTCCTGCGCGTCTACCTATTCCGCCACTCAGGCAATAAATGGTGTCTCCGGGACGATTTGAACGTCTGACCCACTGATTAAAAGTCAGTTGCTCTACCAACTGAGCTACGGAGACAAATGGTGCCGGCTGCAGGACTTGAACCCGCAACCTATTGATTACAAGTCAATTGCTCTACCAGTTGAGCTAAGCCGGCAAACAATGGTGGAGAATGTAGGACTCGAACCTACGACCCTCTGCTTGTAAGGCAGATGCTCTCCCAACTGAGCTAATCCTCCATATTTAGGTATATAATATAATAACTCATTTATAATTTAATAGAAAGGAGTTTGGCAATTTCCTACTTTTGCAGGCTAAAAAACCAACTATCATCAGCGTTAAAGTGCTTAACTACTGTGTTCGAGATGGGAACAGGTGTATCCACTTTGCCAT
>JAQUYR010000085.1 GCA_028691715.1 Bacilli bacterium
TACGCGTCCCCAGAGAGAAGCTATATTTAATGAATGAGGTTCTAGTTAACTTTATTTAACCTTTTTAAGTAATAAAAAGCCAGGTGTAAAATATGGAAAAATATATCAGTCAGTATGAATATTATATTGTTGATGAGCTTCGTTTGAGCAAAAATACTTGTGATAGTTATATGCGCGATGTAAGGCAGTACTGCGATTTTATCGTAAAGGTTAGAAAGAAAACAACTCCTGAGGATATTGAAGTTGAAGACATAAGAGGATATATTGGTAGTTTAAAGAGAAAACATATCTCTGCCAGTTCTCAGTCAAGAAAGCTTTCAGCTTTAAAATCTTTTCATAAATTTCTCTTACTTGAAAAATATACTAAACATAACATTGCTAAATTGATATCCAATCCCAAGCAGGAAAAGAAACTTCCAAGTGTCCTATCAATTGATGAAATCGATACTTTGTTAAAATCATTAACAGTTGATAATCCCCTTGAGATTCGTAATAAAGCGATGATTGAATTGACCTATTCATCGGGATTAAGGGTTAGTGAACTCGTCGGCCTTCACCTTTCTGATTTTCATCCTGAAATGGGTTTTATTGAAGTTCTCGGGAAAGGAAACAAAACAAGAATCGTTCCTGTTGGTGAGGAAGCTGTTGACTGTCTAAATTTATATTTGAAGAGTTCACGACCAAAGCTAGCTAAAAGCAAGAGTGAAAACTTTTTGTTTTTAAATAAAAGAGAAGGTAAGCCGATGACTAGGCAAGCCTTCTATGAGATTATTAAAGAAAAGGCCTTGGTTGCGGGAATAACTAAACCGATATCTCCCCATAAACTGCGACATTCGTTTGCCTCTCATCTACTTGAGCGAGGTATTGATTTAAGATTGATTCAGGAATTACTCGGTCATGAAGACATTTCAACAACCGAAATTTATACTCATATCAATAACACTAAATTAAAGCAAGTATATTTATCTGCTCATCCACGAGCTAGAAAGGAGAATAAGTAGTTATGGAAAACTTTAAAAGAATATTTGTCATAGTAACCGATTCACTGGGAGTTGGAGAAATGGCTGATAGTCCTTTATATGGTGATCAAGGTGCTAATACCTTAAAGCATTTAAGCTATAGCAAAATGGACTTTTCTATACCAACATTATGGAAAATGGGAATTGGAAATATCACCGATGTCAATAATACTCCTAAAAACAAAGAAGCCATAGCTTCATATGGAAAAATGAGAGAGGTAAGCCGGGGAAAGGATACTCTAACGGGTCACTGGGAAATAATGGGATTAAAAGTCGAAAAAACTTTTCCCTCATTCACTGAAAATGGATTTCCCCAGGAATTAATTTCGCTTTTAGAAAAAGAAACGGGACATAAATTCATCGGTAATTATGCAACCAGCGGTACAGAGATTCTTAAAGTACTCGGTGAAGAACACCTAGCCACAAAATCACTTATAATCTATACTTCAGCTGATTCTGTTTTGCAAATTGCAGCAAATGAGGAAATAATTCCCCTTAAGGAGCTGTATCGTGTCTGTGAAATAGCCCGTAAGATAACCCTTGAAAATCCTAAATGGATGGTTGGTCGAATCATTGCCCGACCATTTATCGGTAAGGATAAAAATACTTTCAAGAGAACTCCAAATCGCCATGACTATGCTGTAAAACCCTTCGCTAAGACAGCTCTAAACTTTTTAAAAGAGACTAAGCATGATGTAATAGCCATTGGCAAAATTAATGATATCTTTGATGGTGAGGGAATTACTGAGGTCATTAAGATTAAGAGCAATCATCAAGGAATGGAAGAAACAATCAATATCGCTGATACAAGAGATTTCCATGGGCTATGTTTTGTTAATCTTGTCGATTTTGATGCTCTATATGGCCATCGCCGTGATGCCATTGGATATGCTAATTGTCTGGAAGAATTCGATACACAATTAAAAGTCTTACTAAACTTTATTAATGATGATGATTTACTCATCGTCTGCGCTGACCATGGAAATGATCCTATCCATTCGGGTACTGATCATACTCGTGAGCATGTACTATTACTAGCCTATTCACCACTATTTAAGGGTCAAGATTTAGGTATAAGAGAAACATTTGCTGATGTTGGGGCCACAATTCTTGATAATTTCAATTTAAAATTAATGCCATTAGGAAAAAGTTTTATAAAAAATATAATCAAAGGAGAAAATAATTAATGGATGTCGTTAAACGTGTTGCTGTTGAGTACAATCTCAGTCAAAATGGTTGCATTAAAGGATTTAAATGGTTCAAAGAAAACGAAAAACTGGTTGGAGCATTTTTAATTTCTCATGGAATGGCAGAACATATCGAAAGATATGATGATTTTGCAAGGCTGCTTGCTGAAAATGGCTATATTGTTTATGGCCATAATCAAAGAGGTCACAAAGATACTATTCTCTCTAAACAAGATTATGGTTATATGGGAGATGGTAACAATTTTGACATCTTGGTAACAGATCTATCAGAGATTTGTGACATCATAAAAAAAGAACATCCCGATTTACCAATATTTTTGTTCGGACATAGCATGGGATCGTTTGTCAGCCAAAGATTCGCTCAGCTTTATGGTGCTAAGATATCTGGTTTAATTATTTGTGGCTCATCTCGTAATTCTAATGCCCTATTAAATATGGGGCTATTAATTGCTAATTGTGTTTGTAAATTCAAAGGACGTCGCTATCGCAGTAATCTTCTGAATGATTTATCTTTTAAAGCCTATAACAAAGTATTTAAGCCTAATCGCACGGAATTTGATTGGTTGAATCGCGATGAAAAAGAAGTGGATAAGTATATTAATGATCCATATTGTGGTGGTATTTTTACAGCTGCTTACTTCAAGGATTTCTTTAAGGGACTAAAGGACATCAATGCCAATTATGAATTAGTTCGCAATGATTTACCATTACTCATAATCAGCGGTTCTGATGATCCAGTTGGTGCTTGTGGTAAGAATTCAACAAAACTCTATGACACATACATAAAAAAACAGATGAATGATGTAACTTTTAAACTGTATAATGGAGCAAGACATGAAATTCTTTTAGAATTATGCAAGGATGAAGTAAGAGCTGATATTTTGAATTGGTTAATCTCCCATAATGCTTAAGTACCTCATATATTATAATTGAGCATAATTATTTTTGAAAAGCGGGTTCTTTATACCCGTTTTTTTATTCCAAAGTAGTAACATCATTAGATATATTCTCCAAAAAACATATCACAAAAAATAATATTCAATTGCTAAAACACTTATTATATGTTATAATTTAAACGTAATTAATTATCCAACAATCACTTTAAATATTCTATAACTTTGTTTTGGGGATTTCACACTAAAAATTTATAATTTAAACCCTCATCTGAAATGATGAACAGATATTTACCAATCTAAAAAAAATAATCTTCTTGTAGAAAGGGATAATAATCCCAAATGGAGTAAAAATATGATTAAACATCGCTTTATTGCCATCTTTTTTATAATATGTACAGCGCTTTTATTATCCGGATGTGTGGAGAAGGAAATCCCTGAAGGAACTAAAAAAATTGTTGGACTTACTATTGTTGAAAGCAATAATCCCCTAGAAAATCTAGAGGGAATTTCTTCAATTGATAATATTCCAATTACTGGATTTTATTTAAGCGATGATTATTCAGAAATAAGTTTTCTTGGTGAATCTCTTTTTGATTATAAATTTGAGTATAGCTACCTAGAAGGTGACATAATAACTCCAGACAGTATATGTGCTTTTATTGATGGCACCTATTATCAAAGCAAAAGTACTTCACTACCAATCTATGTATATGAAATATATAAAAACATTGATGGTACATTTGAATTAAATTTAAAAAATCAAATTACCAATATGTCTGGTGACAATGTTTTAAATATCACAAACGAGGTAACCATCAATTCTTATAATTATGTTTTGACATATTTAATAGATATTACTAAATTGAATACCCCTTTGGAGAATGTCATTCGCCAGTTTAATGATAAAAATCAGTTGATTAAATCAACTCTAATTACTCCCGATATGACTATTGTAACAACGGAGGAAAGTACCGAATATATCATTATCGAAGAGAAATCTGTTGATGAGAATGACGAAGAAATAGTTAAAAGAACATTACTCACAAAAGATACAGTAAAGAAATATTATACTTTCAAAATTCTAAATGATGAAAGTAAGGTAAAATCTATTTTGATCAGATTTGAATTTAATGATTAATAAATATTAAAGGGAAACACTAAAAGTTTCCCTTTTTTTTGCTTTAATATAGTCAAATATAAAAATGAATATAATTATTTTTTGTTTTTTTACTCAGAAGAGAAGTAGAGCTATCCTTTAATTTTAACCATACTCTACATAAAATCATATTTACCACAAAAAATAGATCAATTTTAGGTTTATGTTAAAAGAAATCTTTTACAATATCTGTATTTATAATATTTAGCCTATTTTTTCGCGTATAATCGTTTTAACAATATAATTAGTGTAATTAATCGTATGAGTATAAATTAACATTATAGAATAAATTTAAGGATTTAATAATATTCATCTATAAATTAAATTCTATTAGTGATTTACATTAATACTATATAAGTCATTCAAATACATTTTATTAGATTATAAATATTTAATATTTTTCTGAGAGCGAAGACTAAACTTTCAAGATTCAGATAGATCATATCAGCAAAAAGCAATTTTCTTTATTCTTTTTTCAATTATTTTCTAACTTTTAAACATAAATTGATTATCTTGGCCATTGTCCTTTATATATTATACTTTACATAATATATATTATAGGCACTTAATTATGTAACGAAAATAATGTTGAAAACTGTGGTTTTAATACAATTTTCAACATAGTTTTAAACTTTCATATCGATTACTATAATTTGTACTTCTTCTCGTATTACTATTAGAATAATAATAGAATTAAATAAATCTTCTTTTTTTATTATTTAAACCCTTCTGTGAGAAGATTATCTTATATTAAGTGTACGTTTACTAATCTCAGTTCCTGATACGTATATCAAAC
>JAQUYR010000086.1 GCA_028691715.1 Bacilli bacterium
GCAACAACACCAGGAAAAATTTTTGTAATGTTTCTCATTTCAATAACAAAATTGTCCACGCAATACCATCCTCGCTTTTTCTTATACTCTATATATTATCTCATATTTGATAAAAAAAATAAATACTTTTATCAAAAAGAAGGCATAAAAAAAGAGGGTTTTTGCCCTCTTTAGTTAAATCTATTATTGAATGTAATCTAATACAACATTAGAATAAGTCTTTGTTTCAGCACCGGCAGGATCGCTGTCGATTGTAACTTGACCAGCTTTTACTTTTGCAAATAAAGCTTGGTAATCTTCTAATGTGAAAGTAGTCATTGACCATGTTGCTTCTGGAAGACCTACAGCATCACTTTCAGCACCTAAATTAGTTGCTGTGTTAGAAATTTCAGCCCATTTGTCATCATAGAATTTTTGTAATGCATACATAGTACCTTCTCTTAGTCCCTTAGTAGCAGATGTAATAACTGTTGAAGAATCTCCTGATTGGTCAACATCTACACCGATAACTTTACCATCATTTGCAGAAGCAGCTGCGAATGCGCTTTGGCACATTGAACCACCAGCTGAGAATACAACTTCAGTTCCTGTAGAATACCAACCATTTAACATAGTTTGTAAATCAGAAGAAGCAGAGAATGTAGAACCATAG
Organism: Bacilli bacterium; assembly: GCA_028691715.1. Classification (GTDB taxonomy): domain Bacteria; phylum Bacillota_I; class Bacilli_A; order ML615J-28; family CAG-698; genus JAAYBG01. The sequence continues at coordinate 653 of JAQUYR010000086.1, forward strand.
TTCCAACTGTATTTCATATTAACAGTAATGTTCTTTTCTTTTGCTGCATCATTTGCACCTTGAATAAATCCATAACCGAATCTTTGACAAGCAGGGTTAGTTCCACCGCCGCCACCTGAATATCCAAGTTTTGTGTAGCCTTCCATAACTGCTGCATATCCTGCTAAATAACCAGATTGTTCTTCTTTGAAAACAACAGCATTGATATTTTCTAAGCCCATTGCCCATCCATCGATGAAGACAAATTTAACACCAGTAAATTCAGCTGCGGCTTTACCTAATGCTGTAGCTTGCATGAATCCAGCACAAACGATAATTTCAGCTCCAGCATCTGCTGCGGCTTTCATTGCATCGTAACGATCGTCGTCAGTTGCAGTGTTTCCATTAGCAGGTTGGTAGTATTTATAAGATTTCTCGTTTTCACTTGCAAATCTCTTGATACCTTCCCAAGTACCTTGATTAAATGATTTGTCTTTTAATTGGCCAATATCAGTAACAAAGGCAATTTGATATTTACCATTTGAAGATTCCATTGTGTCAGGAATAGCATCATAATCGTAGCCTTTTTCTTCTTCTTCAGGCTTTACGCATCCTGTAACAGATAGGACTAAAACAAATGTAATAAGAAACGCAAAAATTTTTTTCATTATTTTCTCCTCTTTTTCAATTTATATCGGTCATTTTCTTGACCAATACATCACCTTAATTATATATGATAACTGGTAATTTTTCAAGTCTTTTTTAGTAATTATAAAAATTAAAAAGATAGTGTCAGAAATATAAATATATATCTAAAAAACAAAAAACTTGTGATTATATCACAAGTTGATTTTCATTGGAGCAGGTAACGAGAATCGAACTCGCACGAACAGCTTGGAAGGCTGTAGTTCTACCATTAAACTATACCTGCAAATGGTCGGGAAAACAGGATTCGAACCTGCGACATCTTGGTCCCAAACCAAGCGCTCTACCAAGCTGAGCTATTTCCCGACAGTGGAGTTTTACCTCACACGCCTATATATTATATAATAATATGCCAAAGATGTCAATATTTTTGCAATCTTTTTTAGCATTTAAATTATCAGATGAAAAAAGAAAAACAAAGCGTTTATTTAAGAAAAAGCACCTCCAATTATTTATGAGGTGCCTAATAATTATTTACTTCTATTAGTCTTTTATTTCATTTATATAGTATTTATCTTTATCTATATTGGTTTGCAATAACTTTATTTTTTTATTGGTGTCCATTAAAAAATAATCACGTCTTTTTTTCAAATCCAAAAAATGACTAACACAAAGCCAAGTAATATTTTCAAAAGTTAAATAGGATAGAACATTATACAGAGCTTCTGTTCCTTCGCTTTCTGCTGTCGATTGAAAAACCTCATTTATTATAATTAATGTTTTTTCATCTGCTTTATCGATTATTTCTTTCAGTTCTTTAACCTCAGTTTCAAAACGACCACCATCAAATTTGCTGCTCTCTTTAGATGCATAACAAGTAACTATTTGGTCAAATATTCTAAGTTTAGCCTTTTTAGCAGCTACAAAAATTCCAGCCTGAGCAAAAATTTGATTAATACCAATTGCCCTAGTATATACTGTCTTTCCAGTATTGTTTTCTCCAACAACTAATACTCCACCATCATCCTTTGACATTAAAAAATTGTTTGGGCTAATATTAATTGGTTCTCCCATATCAAAATAACCTTTGATTGCTAGATTTGGATCATAGATATCACTTATTTCAATCATATCTTCATCAAATATAGGGAATGTTGTCTTTACATTTAATTTATTTAACAATTCATAATAGTCTAGGGCAAATTTAAAGAATGGTAATTCCTTAATAGTATTTAAAAATATAGAAAATAATCTATCATAAATATCGGTTATTAAGTTAATAATTTTTTTAGTTGCCACTGACAAAAAATAGGTTACTTCATAAAGGGTTTTACCTTTAAGCTCGATTAGATTTAATTCTGATGAAGCTTTTCTCTTTTTTTGAAAAGCATTATCTACCTTTTCTTTTTTATAATTCATCAACAATGAAGCATTTTCAATTCTCAATTTTTCATTTATTAGGACTTCAATATTGTAATTACCTTCACCAAGAATTATGCTTTCCATTAATGAATTTAATTCCAAAAACCCATCATTCTTTATTGTTTCTGATAATGTGTTTTTTAATTCATTTAAAGCTTTTGAATTTAGATTGTAGCCGGATAATTCCTTATTGAAGTCAAAATATAGATACAATAAATCCATTACTATATCAGCATAACTGATTAAAGAAAGAGCACATTGATCATATTTTGTAGGTTCAAATTCAGCAAATGATTTTGGAAAGTCAATCTTCACTTTCCTTTCCATCGTATAAAGTTCTCCAATAATTGCAGCTCTTCTTAGATACCCTTCAATGCATGAATAAAGCAGGGGATTATCAATAAAATCCTTTATAATCTCTTGGCGATAATAGATAGTATCGGTATTAGTTTCAAACTCTGAAAGTACTGTAGCAATGTCATCAAAGTTATTATCCAATCTTACCTTTTGAATAATATCCTCAATATGAAGATTTTTGATACTTTCACTGATGTTTCCATTTTTTGAGGGGTATGGATATAGAAAACTAAACATTTTTATCTTCCCTTCTTCTCTTTAACTGCTCTTTAGAGAGTCCATATTTTTTTAGTATATCATTGGTGAAAGAATGAACATCACTATTAACTCTACTGATTTTAAAAGTTCTTCTGTTTCCGTGTTCTTCATCAATTACAGGGTTGAGCAATATGATCTTATCAAGATCAAGGTATCTTAAAAGTTTTGTCTGATGAGTAATATAAACCACATTGACTCCTTTTTCTTCAATGGTTTCTAGTAATTTAACTGTTTCTGTAAAGGCCGTCTCCTCGTCAGTTGAAGAAAATGTTTCATTTAGCAATAACAGACAGTCATTAGAAAAATCAGGACTCATTATTTTAAGTCTATCTAACTCATCATATAGTCTACCATAACCAATGGCAAAGTTCTCATCCATAGGAAAATGAGTATCTAAATATTTAATAGGGCTTATCAATGCTTTTCTTGCAAAAACATATCCCAAAGCAGTAAAAAATACAAAATTAGCACCTATACTTCGAAGATATGTGGTCTTTCCCCCACCATTAGCTCCGGTGACAATTTGAACATGGTGTTGTTTATCCCAGTTGCTATCGTTCGGAGTTATTTTATCAACTCTATTGATGATGGTAATATCATATAGATCATGAAATTCTGTTTTTTCATCATCACTTATTTCTACACTTGAAAAAGGTATTTTTTTATTTTGAGCATATAGAAACAATCGCTTTAACTTTATATAAAAATCCAGTTGTTTCGATAACTCTTCAAAATTATACTCTGTTTTATCAACATATTTATTATGAAATTTCTGAAGATTACTGTATTGCTTTGGATATACGTATTGAAGACGATTATAGTAGTAGGGATTCAATTCTCTTTGTCTGTAAATACTGTTGGTAATATCTGTTGTTACTCCGAGTTTTTTTGCCACTTCTAGTAATTTATCTTCATACCTAATGGTATTTCCTTTAGGTGTTGCTTCGATATAGGTGTTATAGGTTTCATATGAAATGATTAGTTGTTCAATAGTTTTAATGTCACCAGTTGCTTCTTTAACATCAGCTTTTAACTCATGAAAAGAATCACTATTAAAAAGGTTGTTAAAATAGACTTTCATCTCCAGTAATTCCTGAGAAACCAAGTTTAGTTTTTCAAAAATGCTTTTTCCGCTTTCAATAAAATCTATATATCTTTTATAGAAAATAATTATACCAAGATATGTAGCAATATCAAAATAGACAGCCTTATATTGCTTGTAAGCATCCATTGTTATATCGAGTTCATATTTCAATTTATTGAAGAGTTCTTCACTATCATTTAAAAAATCATAAAATATTTTTTGTCTTCTCTTTGTTTCTTCTATATACGGTAAGCATTCGATAATATCTGCTAGATCTTCCCAATCATGATCAAAGAAGTCATCAAATAATGCTTTAATACCCGTATCCTCAAAGACATTTTCTTTTATTTTGCTGGCATATTCCTTTGTTCTTAACAGATTAAAATTCATACAATCACCTACAATATTTACCCTATTATTAGTAGTATATATCTTTTAACAAATAATTGCAACTTTCATTTCTTTTAT
>JAQUYR010000013.1 GCA_028691715.1 Bacilli bacterium
TCACCTCATATTCTGGTGCTTTTGTGACAACCAATAGACAATTACCAACACGACGCTCGTAATTTTCTGATAGAACATTTTTGATGACAAATTCATCATTCTCACGGACAACCATTGTTGAAGAACCACCACCATCAAGGTTATAGGCTTCAACACAACCAGCGTGTTTCATAATGGCTGCCAGTTCATCTCCATATACTCCTCGAGAAACACTTTCATCAATTCTTCCATCAACTACAGCCATGACAATACTTCCATCATCTTTTCTACCAATAGCTGTTCGCGGATGATTGGTATTCATGACTGAAGCTGCTGTATTGACATTGTTTGGAGCTTCACCATCACTAAGCAATAGTGTTCCTCCACCAATAGCATACTCAACATCAGCAAATTGGCCTGTCCATTCTCTTTGAACTCTGATCTTAACACCAATAGCTAGAGCATCTTTCACTGCTTGGTTCTTTGTAGCAACTGAAAATTGACCAACTGCCATAGAAAAAGCATTATATGATGTTATTGTGCCTTTCCCATAAAAATCAGTTGCTGAATTGGGAAGTGCTAAATCGGCTTCCTCAACATAAAAGACCATTGCACCAGGAGTTGTTGGAATACTTTTAGATTCATAATTATGGGATGAATTATATATTCCAAAGAAAACTGCTGTTTCATCATCATCTGGAGCGGTGTTGATGTTTTCGATATCAAAAGAAGCTACAACCTCCTCGTTTTTATCAAAGACATCTAAAGTCATATTGGCTTTAACAGGAGGAACACTTTGCCCTATCAGTGAATCCACTGAACCATCATTTTTTATTCCTATAGTAGAGTTATAAGATTTCCCACTTGTTCGATAGATATTCCCCTCAAAAGCCTGACCATTATTTGGCTGATATGGTAAAGGATTTAGGGCATTAATATCAAAAAAGTCAGCATTAACTCCAGCAAGCACCATCCATCCAGGATTTTTAGCCTCAAAATCAGCAATTAACTCTCTGACATTTGCCAATTTCCATTTATTGTTTTCGAATTTTGCCCAAGGAATTACCTTGATCGTTTTATTACAAACAGTATTTAAATAATATACCGTCTGATTATATGTTCCACTGCGAATAGTTGCTGAAGTTTCACCAACACTTTTATAGTATGAAACACCATAACCAATATCTTCTTTATCCAATTTTTCTTCTTCAACATATGTGGCGTTACCAGTAGTAGTGGAACTCGCTCTTACAGGGACACTTATTAAAAATAAAATTGATGCTATGATTAAAAATAATAAACTCTTCTTTATAATAATTCTCATTGTAGTACCCACCTATGACATTGTTGTTTTATTATACCATATAAATCAAAATCAATAAATAAAAAGCTAATTTTTATAAAATTAGCTTTTTCATTGTTACATCATTGGAGCAAAAGCCCTCAAAATGCCAACAAATATTCTTTTAAAGATGTTTGTTTTTTTACACTTTTCAATAGTTATTAATTCAGATTTTTCAATTTCACTGATGATATCTTTTCTTATTTCAACAACTGAATCTGTTTCATATAGAAGACAAGATGACTCAAAATGTAGATATAAGCTGCGAAAATCCAAGTTTGCAGAGCCTATAACAGCCCAGGAATCGTCAGCTACAATTGCTTTAGAGTGGATAAATCCTGGAGTATATTCGTAAATTTTGACACCTGCCATCAACAATTCATAATAATGGGCTTGAGTTATCCAAAAAACCATTCTTTTATCAGGAATATGAGGAACAATGATTCGAACATCAATTCCGCTCAAAGCAGCATTTTTTATTGTTGTCATTATCTCATTATCCAAAATAAGATAAGGAGTATTTATATAAACATATTTCTTAGCACTACTAATCAATTTCATATACACGGTTTCTGTAACTAGGTACCCATCAAAAGGACTATCACCAAAAACCTGAACAGTTCCCTTACTAGCAATATAATAATTAGCTTGATAGTGACGATAATCTAGTTTTTCTTCAGTACACGTTTCCCACATTTGTAAAAAGAGATTAACAAAACCTAAAACCGCTTCTCCTTCTACCTTAATCATCGTATCCTTCCAGTAGCCAAAAACTTCTTTCTCGTTAATATATTCATCCCCAATATTCATACCACCAGTCCAACCAACTTTACCATCAACAATTGCAATCTTACGATGGTCACGATAATTCAAAGATATTGATAGAACAGGAACAAGGGGATTAAAAGTGGCAATTTTTATTCCTTCTTCAGTCAGTCTTTTCTTGAAACCGCGATTCATATATTTTAAGCAACCAAAATCATCATAAATAATTCTGACTTCAACCCCTTGAGCAATTTTTTCAAGTAAAATTTTATGAATTTGGTTCCACATTTTTCCTTCAGCAATGATAAAGAATTCTAAAAAGATATATCTCTGGGCATTTCTTAATTCCTCTAGTAGACTCGGGAAGAATTTTTCACCAGGTGATAAAATCGTTGTTTCTGTATTATTCCAAGCAGGCATAGAAGTAGTGTTTACTAAATAATTGTAAATCTTTTGATGGTCACTATTGGAAAATTCTTTTACTCCAGGATTTTCATTATAAAACTCTATGTCATCTTCTTTCATCTTAGAAATTCTCTTCTGAGTTTTTTTAGATAATTTTATACGACCAAACATAGCATAAAAAATCACTCCTATAAAAGGAACTGCTAAAATAGCAATAATCCAGGAAATCTTATATGCTGGATTAAAATCTCTGTTTAAAATAGAAAAAGCAAATAGACTCCCGATTACACTAAAAATGATGTAATAAATAATACCTTGGCTTCCTATTTTAAAAACAACGACAACGAGAATCACTATCTGAAGAAACAATAAAAAGGAGATGATGAAAACTCTGCTCAATAAAAATTTTAAAATTTTCTTCAATATGTTTAACATATTTCACCTATTAAAAAATATGGGAAAATGCCCATATTTTTCTTTCATCTAATAAATTTTATTTTTTGGCACTAATCTTTTTCAAGTGGGCAAAACGAGGTAGACCATCTTCAGTTGGTGAATTCGATGGGCCTTGAATTAGTGGTAAAGCATACTTATAAAAATCATCGGTTAAACCAGTATGATCTTTCTTAATCCACTCACCAGGGATCTTCTTTTCTGTATTAGCAGCTTCTTCAACAGCAACTAATTCATAATTAATCTTATATTTATCGCTTTCTTCATCACGAACAAAAACAACCATTTTATCAGTATTACCAGCAACAGCATACTTTACCGCCATTTTTCCAGCATTGAAAGCTTCTTCAATATCAGTACCTGAAGCAACATGCGCAGCACATCGTTGTAATAAACTAAATTCAATAGGACGAACCTTGATTCCCAGTTTTTCATTAACAATACCTGCCAAAACAGTAGCTGTTCCTCCTAATTGAGCATGTCCAAAAGAATCTCGATCCAAGCTTACTAAATACTCAGATACATAACGACCGTTAGTATCTTTTATTCCTTCAGATATAACAACCATAACTTTATCATTTTTTTCTTCAGCAACTTTTCTGACATCTTCAATGAATTCATCAACATCAAAATGTTCCTCAGGAAGATAAATTAAATCAGGACCTAATCCTTTTAATGTTGCAAGTGAAGACGCAGCAGTCAACCAACCAGCATTTCTTCCCATTACTTCAACAATTGTTATCATTCCAGTATCATAAACATGAGTATCTAAATAAAGTTCCATCATCGTAGTCGCTACATACTTAGCAGCACTACCATATCCAGGGCAATGATCAGTTCCATATAGGTCATTATCAATTGTTTTGGGAACACCAATAACATTGCATTCATAATTTTGACTTTGTAAATACTTGCTAACCTTATTACAAGTATCCATTGAGTCATTTCCGCCATTATAGAAAAAATAACGGATGTCGTATTTCTTGAAAACCTCAAGAATTCTTTTATAATCAGTCTCATCTACATTTAGTGGTTTAAGTTTATATCTGACAGAGCCTAAAGCAGATGAAGGGGTATTCTTTAATAACTCCAATTCTTTTACATCTTCTTTTCTAATGTCAACAAGGTTTTCCTCAAGAATACCTTTAATTCCGTGTTCAGCACCATATATATCAGTAATCTGTTCATGTTTTAAAGCTTCAAGAAATACACCAGCAGCACTGGCATTTATTACTGAAGTTGGCCCACCAGATTGACCAAATAAACAAGCACCTTTTAAATTTTTCATATTATTCCTCCTAAATTCACTTTATATATTATACAAGATTTTTTTGTCTTTTTCAATCATTTAATGTCATTATTTCTTCTTTTGCCAGTTTTTTTCTAAAAAAAGAGATATTAATAACGATTAAAGATGAATAGACAATAAAAAATAGAATGTTATAAATAACATTCTATGATAAATAGATTACATCTAAATTGATTTGATTAAGATTTATAGTATTCAGCTTGTTTAGTAAACATTTTATAATATAGACCATTCTTGTTTTTCATCAGATCTTTATGAGATCCTTTTTCAACAATTTCATTTCCGTCGATAACCAAAATTTGATCGCTGAAAATACAACTAGATAGACGATGAGATATAAATAATGTCAGTTTTTCACCAACAACATCCTTGAAGTGGTAATATATCTCTGATTCAGCAATGGGATCAAGAGCACTAGTTGGTTCATCTAATATAATCAAGTCACTGTCCTTGTATAAACCTCTTGCTAAAGAAAATTTTTGCATTTCTCCACCAGAGAATTCTATACCACTTTTATCAAACCACTTATTTATGTAAGTGTTCTCTTTATCGGGAAGGCTTAGTACTTTATCAAGAACTTGAGCCCTTTGGAAAGTATCGTAAAGCTTTTCACGATTGTCATCAATGATAGCGACATTTGATTTAATATTAAAGGAAATTATTTTATAATCCTGAAAGATAATAGCCATTTGCTTAATGTATTCGTCATATTTATAATTATTTATATTGATGCCATTGACTAGTATTTCACCCTCTTTAACCTCAAAGAAGCGACATAATAGTTTTACCAGAGTTGTTTTCCCACTGCCATTCAATCCAACCAATGATATCTTTTTCTTATCACTAAGCTTAAAGCTGATATTTTTTAAAATATATTCCTCAGTTCGAGGATATTTAAAGCTGACATTTTTAAATTCAACAGAATCAATATGATCGATTGGAGTTGTCCCATCCTTAAAAACAGTTTCCATTTCCATTAAATTGATAAAATTATCCTGATATACACAGTCTTGATAATACTTTTTAATTGAATATATTAAACCACTAGTTGAATCATTTAAGGTCTGAATAGCACTATAGAGCATTGTAAAAACAGCAATTGTTGAATTATGATAATAGATTGAATAAACTAATATGATAATAGTGATCAATTGAATAACGAAAAAGGAAAATATATTATTAAAAGTATCCAATCTCATCATCTTAATAGAAGTCTTTTTCCTTCTGCTAAAAACTACCCGATTCTCATTATTGCTGATATCATCAATTAACCCTCTAGCATCATATAAGCGAAGGTTTTTCTGACTTCTAAAATTCATTATGCTGTTATTGAAATACCATTGCCGTCTAGAGAAGCGAACATTAGTAACATTATACTCTTCTTGTATTTTTTGAAATCTTCCATAAATAATAGTATTTAATACAACTCCAATGATAGTTACACCTATTAACCAGTATTCTTGACTAAATAAAATAATGCCCACAACACCAGCGATGGTAATAATATTCTGAATTACCTCTCTAATACTATATGTCAGGGAATATATCCCGTTGCTGTATTCCTCTAGGCACTTCTTAGCATAACTCAACTTATCATTAAATTTTGGATCCTCTAAATGAAAATAATCAATAGATGTGATTTTTTCGTTAAACATCTCATCAATCTTGAAGTCTGCTTTTCTTGTGAAGTAATATTGAATGTTACTTGACGCCGTTGACAGTACTCGTAATATAAATACTGCCAAAACGAAAATAATTACTATCCTTGCCAACACATCAATATTTTTTTCTCCCATTAATTCTTCAATGATTAATTTAGGAAAATATACCCAAATTAATGAACTCAACGAATTAAAGATAGCACTAATAAATATTGTCACAATAATTATTGGATTTACTTTAAACAATATCGGTAAAAAATAACGAATATTTCTAAGCATTACTTTAAGCTTCATTGGTATCACCATCTTTATAGTACTCCGCTTGCATACTGAATAATTTCTTATATTCACCATCAAATTTCATTAGTTCCTGATGAGTACCTTCTTCAATAATTCTTCCCTCGCTTAAAAATAATATTCGATCACAAAACTTTGTTGATGACAAGCGATGAGATATAAAAATTGTTGTACTATTATTAATCATCTCATTAAAATTGTTATATAGATTATATTCACTAAGGGCATCAAGGGCACTGGTTGGTTCATCTAGAATCATTAAGCCAGCATTTTTATAGATTGCTCTAGCAAAAGATAATTTTTGATTTTCACCACCAGATAGTTCAATTCCTGTATCATCAATTTCTCTAGTAATAATTGTCTTTTCTTGTAATGGAAGAGAAGCAATTTTCTTGTCCAAATCCACTAATTTTAGGACATCAATTACCCTATCATTATCTGAATTTTTTGAGTATTTCATTGATACATTTTCAGTAATCTCAATAGCATAATTAATTGTATCCTGAAATACTGGAGCAATCAGTTTTTGTAAACTCTTTCTCTTAACATTTTCAATATTCATACCATTGATCAAAATTTCTCCAGATGTTGGATGGTATAATCCACAGATGAGTTTTATTAATGTTGTTTTACCAGCTCCGTTATAACCAACTAAAGCAATTTTTTCACCCTTCTTAATTTTAAATGAAATATCCTTTAGGGCATATCCCTCTTGCATGTAATAACTATAACTGACATTTTTAAATTCTATTTCTACTTCTATTTTCTCAAGAGAATTTCCAAACTCTTCTTTTTCTTGAGGTCTTGCAAAATCAATATCCATAAATTTTCGATAATCATTTACTTTTAGACTATATTCAAGAATATATCCATAACTACTTATTACATTGTTAATTGAGTAGATTAATTGGCGGACAGCTGCCACCATGAAAGTAAATGTAGCAATCATCATATTGTTGAACAATACTTCGTAAATCATAAAAGCATATAAAAATAATTCATCAAATACTCGTATTAAGTTTAAGATAGATTTAATAAAAGTATCCCTTATAGAATTTTTTTTGTTTAAAGTATTATATTCCTTTATTGCTATATTTCTCTCTTTATTAGCAAATTTATTCATCTCATAGATGCGCAAATCTTTTCCAAAATTTAGATTTCGAGAAACCCCGTTTGCATAATTTATTTTTCTCCATAAATTAGGAATTTTATCATAGAAATCAAGTTTTCTTCTCCTCTGATTATAACTCTCTAAAAAGAACTTAATAACTGCGAAAAGTACGATAATCACTATCAGCCATCCATTAACACTTAAAATAATTCCACAAGCAATCCCAAGGGAAACAAAAGAGCCAAGTATATCAAATCCAGTCATCACTGTACTGATCATTCCCCCATAGGGATTCAAACTCCTTTTTGCTTTTTCCATAGCATCCTGAGATTCTGATCTCTCCAATAATTCAAAATCCAAATCCATTGAGGCTAAGCTGAATTCCTTTTGAAAAATCATTGAAATTTTATCACTACGAAACCAGTAGTCATGTTCAATTAATGAAGTAATAGTATTGAGTAAAAAAGCAATTGAAATAGTAATTATAACTTCGATAATTACTTCCTTAAATTCTCTTTGCAGTTCAATTCCTTCAATAGCTACTTTTAAAATATATGGATAGATAAAAACACTTACTGAAGAAATAATTGTTTTTAAAAAGCCACTTAAAATAAAAATTTTATCTATTTTGTATATTTTCTTTAAAGCAAAGAAAAAATTGCTTATGATATTCCCCTTTGTTCTATTTTTTCCTTCCATAGTTACCTTCCCTTTATAATATTATCTGTGAGTACTAAATTAAGACAATGAATCTTAAGATTTAATAAAGAATAAATCTCCTTCATCAAAAATATTAATTTATTTACCAATCCAAACCCTTGATTACCATTATACCTACATAATATTTATTTGTAAAGCACTTATTTGTTGACAAAGCAAATATCTATTTCACATAAAATGTTTCTTCTAGATTGGGAAAAATAAAAAGTCAGTTTGTTTAATAACAAGCTGACATGTGATATTATTTTTCAATTATTCTTTCAAGCAAAACAACTGTTTCAACCTCACTAGTATGAGGAAACATATCGATTAGTGTTACATCTTTAATGTTATAGTCACTAGATAGTACCTCCAAATCCCTAGCCAAAGTTGCAACATTACAAGAGACATAGACAACTCGAGGAACTTTCTTGTTCTTAATAGCGTTTAGTAATGATAACTCACAACCTTTGCGTGGTGGATCCATGACCATTACATCTACATTCACATTTTCTAGTTTAAATATCTCTTCTTCTGCTTTACCAAGGATGAAATCAATATTCTTGATATTGTTCAATTTAGCATTTTCAATAGCATTATTGACTGCTTCTTCAACAATCTCAATACCATAAACCTTATATGCTTTTTTTGCTAAGATTATACCAATGGTACCAACTCCACAATAGGCATCGACAACAACATCTTTATCATCTATTTTAGCATAGTCCATAACCTGTTGATATAATTTCTCTGTCTGAATATGGTTAGTTTGAAAAAAAGCATTATACGATAGATTAAACTTCAATCCACAGATAACATCTGTTAAATAATCCTTACCATATAAAATGATACTCTTCTTTCCTAGAATGATATTAAATGGTTCTTTATTGATGTTTTGAATTATACTCTTAACAAAAGGATATTTCTCAACAATCATTCTTGCCAATTCATACTTTTGTTCTACGTTTTTTCCATTGGTGATAATTACTACCATATAATTATTATCATATGTTTTTCTGATCAATACATGGCGAAGGATTCCTTTGTTATCCTTTTCGTTATAGCCAGAGATTCCTAATTCCTTAGCCATAGCTCTTATCGATTTTGTTATTTCTGTTGCTTCTATTGGTTGAATGAAGCACTTGTTTAAGCTTATTATTTTATGAGATTTTTTCTTATAAAAGCCACAAATGATTTCCTCATTTTCAACACCAAAGGGAATTTGAACCTTGTTTCGATAGTAATATGGCTCTTCCATGCCAATAATTCTGTTTATTTTAACATCGCTTAAGTGACCAATTCTTTTAAATGTCTCATAAGCCATTTTAACTTTAAAATCTAATTGTTTTGGATAATCCAAATGCATCAAGTTACATCCGCCACATTCGCTGTATGTTGGGCAAATTGGAGCAACACGATTTTCACTGAGTTGGAGAAATTTAGTGACTACGCCATAGGCATAACTCTTTTCAACCTTTTGAATTTTTATCTGAGCAGTCTCACCAACTAACATATTCTCTACAAATACTGGAAAGCCTTCAATCTTAACAACACCAACTCCCTGATGATTTAAATCGACACACTCTCCCTGATACTTTTCATTAATCTTCATTTTTTTCACCTGTTAACATTATATCATTTTTAATTATTATGGTAAAGAATAATAATTTTTAAAATTTTTTTTCAATACTGCTTGACACATTATACTATGTGGTGTATTATATTATGTGTATGGAGGTATTATCAATGGATGTACAACTAAAACGAGGGCTTTTAGAAGTCTGTGTCTTATCTGTTCTTCAAAAAGAGGATTCCTATGGATATAAAATAGTCAAAGATGTTTCTGATGTCATCGAAATATCGGAATCAACTCTTTATCCAATCTTAAAACGCCTAGAGACTAGTAATAGTTTAGGGGTTTATGAGGTATCACATAATGGTCGCTTACGAAAATATTATTCAATAACGAGCACTGGCAGAAAAGCCATAAATGATTTTATAGGTGAATGGAAAGACGTAATGAAAGTATACAATTTTATCAAAGGAGATAACAAAGATGAGTAAAAAAGAATTTTTAGCACAATTAGAAAAAGCATTGAGTAGTTTACCTAAAAACGAAGTAAATAAATCATTGCTGTATTATTCTGAAATAATTGATGATAGTATTGAAGAGGGTTTGACTGAAGAGCAAGCAGTTGGAAGATTAGAAAAAGTCGAAGTGATTTCTCAAAGAATTTTATATGAGACACCTTTACCGGTATTAATATCCTCAAGGATGAAAAAAGAAACTAATTGGGGGAATGCCCTTTTAATAGTTTTAGGTTTTCCTTTATGGTTTCCTTTACTAATAGCTGTTGCAGCTATCTTCTTCTCATTATATGTTTCTATATGGTCAATTTTCCTTTCGTTTTTTGCAGTCATTGTTGCTGTTGGAGCAAGTGGTATTGCTACACTGATATATGCCCCTGTAGCAATGTTTATGCAAAATAATATGCTAGCAGGTTTTGGTTCTTTGGGAGTTAGTTTAATTCTGATATCCCTTGCCATACTTTTGATGAGGCTGTCGCTTCCTGCTACAAAAGAATTTATTAAACTTTCAGCAAAACTGACAAAAAAAATTAAATCATTACTTATTAAAAAGGCGGTAAACTAAATGAACACAGACAAAAAAGGATTATATTTCACATTTTTAATTTTCATCATTGGTGTCTTAATATGCATCGGTGTTTTAATCGCTTCAGAATTCGATTTTTCAAAATTTTCTACTGAACAAAACATCGAAAAAAAGGAAATAGATTTGATAATTGGTGATACTGATCAATTTGACTTTATCATTGATAATGCTTCGATAAATTTTACTGAATCACCTGACGATCAATTACATGTTACATATTACGAAAGCAATAGAGTTAAATATGAGGTATCAACAACATCTTCAAGTATTGAAATGACACAAGTCAATAGTCTTAAATGGTATGATTATATTGGAATTAACTTCTATGATACTTCTATAGATGTTAAAATACCAACTTCTTATACTAAAATTTTAAATATCTCGACTGATAATTGTGTCATGGATTTTAAAGATTTGTACAATCTCGAAAGCATAATCGCTAATTCTAAAAATGCTACTGTTGATTTTGATAATGTCACTGTTCAAAAGGATATCTATTGTAAAACTACTAATTCAACAATTGATATCAACTATGTCAATTGTATAAATTTAACCGTCATCACAACAAATTCAGAAATAGAATTAGAAAATATCAACTTAACAGGTACTCTTATATCTGAAACCTCAAGTGGTGTTGTCCATCTAGAGGATATCAATGCTGATGTTGTTAATATTAAAAACAACAATGGTACTATTAGCTTTGATGATCTAATTTCTCCAAATATAACTCTAAAAGCTTTAAATGGCGTAATCAGTGGTAATATAATTGGTAGTAAAGTCAATTATAAGATTATCAGTTCAGCAACAAATGGCATTAATAATCTCCCAGAATATAAAGACGATGGCACAAAATATCTAGAAGTTACAACCAGCAATGGTATGATCAATATAACTTTTAACTAAAATAAAAAACGGAGCACAAAAGTGTTCCGTTTACTCTTTTTATTTTATTTTAATCCCGCAACATATTTAATTGTGCGAACCATTTGTGATGTGTATGAATTCTCATTATCATACCAAGAAACAACTTTTACTAATGTTTTTCCTTCTTCTAAAGAAGTAACCTTAGTTTGTGTTGCATCAAAGATTGATCCATAAGTAGAACCGATAACATCAGAAGAAACGATTTGATCCTCATTATAAGCATATGAAGGAGATTGTGCAGCTTTCATAGCAGCATTAACTTCATCAACTGTAACTTCCTTATTAACAATTGCTACTAATTCAGTAACTGAACCAGTGCATACAGGGACACGTTGAGCAGATCCATCTAATTTACCAGCTAATTCAGGAATAACTAAACCAATTGCCTTAGCAGCACCAGTAGAATTAGGAACGATATTAATTGCAGCAGCTCTTGCTCTTCTTAAATCACCTTTTCTATGTGGACCATCTAATACCATTTGGTCACCAGTATAAGCATGAATTGTTGTCATAAATCCTTTTTGAATCTTTGCAAGTTTGTTTAATGTGTCAGCCATTGGAGCTAAACAGTTAGTTGTACATGAAGCAGCAGAAATGATTGTATCGCTAGCTTTAAGAGTTTTCTCATTAACACCATAAACGATAGTAGGTAAATCATTACCAGCTGGAGCTGAAATAATAACTTTCTTAGCACCTGCTCTGATATGAGCTTCTGATTTTGCCTTTGAAGCAAAGAAACCAGTACATTCAAGAACTACATCTACACCTAATTCACCCCATGGTAATTCTTCTGGGTTTGGTTTAGCATAGATAGTAATTGTTTTTCCATCAACTTCAATTGCGCCTTCCTTAGCAACTACAGTGTCGCCTTTTGCATATCTTCCTTGTGATGAATCATACTTTAACAAATGAGCTAACATTTTAGCATCTGTTAAATCATTAATTGCAACTATTTCGAAACCTTCAGCACCAAACATTTGTCTGAATGCTAGACGTCCAATACGTCCAAAACCATTTATAGCTACTTTTACAGCCATTTTAAATTCCTCCTTATGGTTTATATTTTTTCACATTTATATTTTACCACTAATTTATAGTTTTATCAAGAAATTTACTATATAAAAACGTTATCAGTTGATAACTTCCGCCACAATTATTGGTGTAAATAATCTATTGCCTCACCATAGCTGTGAAATTTTTTACCAAAAAAACTCTTCTCACAAACATCAGTAATCACTGAATGTTTTCGGAATTCATCCCGTTTACTGATATCAGAAAGATGAACTTCAATTGTGCGAATATTTACAGCTAATAGAGCATCCCGAATAGCATAGGAATAGTGAGTGTAAGCTCCAGGATTTATAATAATGGCATCAACTTTCATGAAGTACGCCTCCTGTATTTTATCGATAATCTGCCCTTCACCATTGTATTGAAAAATCTCTATTTGAGAATTATAGATTTCCTGATACCTTAGGATATATTTTACGAGATCATCATATGTTTCTGTACCATAAATTTCTTTTTCTCTTATGCCTAACATGTTTAAATTGGGACCATTAATGACTAATATTCTCATATTCTACCTCTTATATAAAATGTTTTACTATGAAATAAATTATTATTAACCAAATTAAGATTATGGGAATAGCAAAATACCACTTACTCGGTTTTCCATCTTTCCATATAGCATCAGCTTTAATTAAACAAGCATTATAAATGCTTCTAGGAATTAGTTTTATGGATAAAGTTAATAATAATGGTAAAATTATTAAATCATCCAAATATCCCAGTAGAGGAATAAAATCAGGAATTAAATCGACAGGTGATAAAGCATATGCTATAGTTATACCTGCAAAAATTTTTGCATACCAGGGAGTCTCAGGATTTTTCAATGCTAAGAATAAAGCAGCGGTCTTTTTTTCAATCTCAATGATTTTTTCTTTTAATTTCATTTTTTATTTCCCATATTTATATTATTATACTATATTATTCATCATTATACAAATAAAAAATAGCTAAGTGACCTTAGCTATTTTTATATCTAATTTCGTCTAGCGAATAGAATGGTCACTATCCTTAATATTTCAACATATAACCATACTAGTGTAAATACCAAACCAAATGATACATACCATTCCATTTCTTTTGGATAACCACCTTCAACAATTTGTCTGATTTGTTCTAAATCAAAAAACAAGTAAAGAGTTGCTAAAAAGACAGTTACTGCTGATATTCCTAGGCATAGACTAAAGGAATATGCTTGCCCAGTTAATGACATTATTAACCACAACACCAACTGACTAAGCAACATTCCAATTGCAAAAATAACTAAGAATCTCGTAAACCTGGAAGTTACCTTGACAATATTTGTCAGGAATAGGGTTACCACTACCGTAAATACCATAATGGTTGATATCAAAGCTGTAGCAACAGCTCCCTCAGCAACAGCACCATATGCCATAGAGACGAACCCTACAACTACACCTTCTAAAATGCAATAAATAGAACCAGTTATCTTAACAGCCTTTGGTGACCAAAAAGATACTAATGCAAAAATAAAGGTAGAAAGAGCAGCAACAGTTAATAATGTCCCATAAACTGAGGCATTAACAGAACCTAACATGATGCCACCAAATGCCCCAACAAGAACTAAAAGTAGATAAACTATTGTTTTTCTAGCTACACCACCATATGTAGCAATCTCATAATCGGCGGTTGCTTCACTATTCAATATTTTTTTAAAAACTAGATTTGAATTACGAAATCGCATATAATCACCTTTCCTATATCATAATTTAATATAATTAATTATACTCTTATACTAACAAAATATCAATTTTTATGCCTAAATGTTTATGACAAAAACAGTTATTTTAATTATTAAATATCCCTAATTGGTCATCTTCAGGAAGATTATCTAAAATTCCCAGACGACTAAACCTCTCTATTAGAGTATTTGATAATTTTGTTCTCCTCGATAAATCCTTTATTGAGGTAAAAGCTGCTTCACTTCGAGCCTCTACAATTGATCTAGCAGTATTCTCTCCTAAAGAATCCATCGCTACAAAGGGAATAATAAGGCTATTACCGCTGATTAAGAAATCACGCCAATCGGATTTTTCTAAATCAATTTGTTTGAAGGAAAATCCTCGAGCTGTCATTTCAAGAGCGAGTAATAGAGTCTCATAAACATCGATCTCTTTATTGCTAACATCTTGTTTGGCTGTTAAACGATCTTCTATCTCCTTAATCTTTTGGAAAATGGCATCATATCCACTTGCCATAACCTCTATATCAAACGCACTTGCTCTTCTTGAAAAATATGCTGCATAGTAGTATAAAGGTCGGTACAATTTAAACCATCCAATCCTCAAAGCCATAATTACATAAGCAGAGGCATGGGCTTTTGGAAACATATATTTAATTGATTTACATGAGTCAATATACCACTTAGGAACATTATGTTGTAACATTTCCTTTTCATAAGCTTCGGAAACTCCTTTTCCTTTACGAACACTTTCCATTATTTTAAATGCATCGATAGCTGGTAGATCTTGTCCCAGTAAATATAACATGATGTCATCACGACATCCAATAAGTTCATTAAAAGGGATTGCTGAGCAACCTTCCTTCATTCCAAAGAAATAGTCCTTGGAATTACCATTCCAAACATCTTTACCATGGCTCAAACCTGATATTTTAATCAAATCACTGACTGTCTTTGGACGGATATCCTTTAACATGGTTTTTGCTAATGAAGTACCAAATTCTGGTAAACCAGTAGTTCCAATTTCCATCTTTACCTGTGTTGACGTGACCTCTAATGGTTCGACACTAGAAAATAGTTTTAAAACTCCTTTGTCAGAAAGAGGAATTTCATCAACCGTTGAAAAAGGAAATTTCTCAGGCTCAGCAACAACAAAATTCATCAAATGCCTGATCATTGTGGGATCATCATGGCCAAGAATATCTAGTTTTAATAAGTTATGCTCAAAATCATGATATCCGTGGTGAGTTGTATACCAGTTTTTAGAAGTATCATCAGCAGGATACTGAACAGGAGTTATCTCATTTATATCAAGACCACGAGGAACAACAACAATTCCTCCTGGATGCTGTCCGGTTGAGCGTTTGACTCCACACAGTCCCGCTGCTAAACGCTTAATATCACTATAACGCATAGGTTTACCTTCACGTTCATTATGTCCTTTTACATAGCCATATGCAGTATTGTCTTGAATTGCTGAAATAGTTCCAGCTCTAAAGGTATACTCTTCTCCAAATACTTCTCGACAAAAATCGTGGGCTCTCGCCTGATAATCACCAGAGAAATTCAAATCAATATCTGGTACTTTATCACCTTTAAATCCCAAGAAAGTTTCAAAGGGAATATCACAGCCATTTCCTTCAAGTTTTGCTCCACATATTGGGCAATTCTTTTCAGGAAGATCATAACCAGTTCCACTTTGATGGAGAACATCATTAAACTGTTCGGCTTCTTTCACCTGAGAATAAACCTTCTTTTCTTCATTATTTAATTTAAAAGCATTAAAATGACATTTTGGACAAACATAGTGTGGTGGTAGCGGATTTACTTCTGTTATTTCCATAAAAGTAGCGACTAAACTCGAACCAACAGAACCTCTACTACCGACAACATATCCAGCATCTTTGGAATGTTTTACCAGTAAATAAGAGATATAATAAATTGTGGCATAATTATTACCAATGATACTATGCAGTTCCTTATCAAGTCGGTCCTGGATGTATTTTGGTAAAGGATTTCCATATTTAGCATAAGCATTCTTATATGTGAGATCAATTACCCCTTGTTTTGCTGAAGGAACTCCTCTTTCAGCAAGGAAGTCATCTGCTGGAGCAAATAATTTCTCAGGGAATATTTCAAATTCTTCAACCTTATTTCCTATTTCATTGGTATTAGTCACCACTATTTCATGAGCTAGTTCATTCCCAAGAAAAGAAAATTCCTGTAACATCGTATCAGTATTCTTAAAATATTGTTCAGGTAATTTTTTAATATCCTTCAAATCATGAAGTCCACCACCAACTAGCGGCACTTCAACAAGCATCTTTCTTAAAATATCATCATTTGGATTCAAGAAATGAACATCACCTGTTGCGACTACAATAATGTTTTTCTCTTTACCAGCCCTAATAATCTTTTTTATAACATCCTGAAGAATCTCTTTAGAGATAACTCCCTCAGAATTCTCGATCAGATGTAAATAACCTTCTACAGGTTGAACTTCCAGATAATCATAAAAACTAATAACACTTTGTAGTTCTTCATAACTCTTATTTAGAGCTGTCTCAAAAACTTCTCCACGATAGCAAGAACTTCCTATCAATAAACCTTCGCGATGTTCTTCAAGAAAACTTTTTAAAATCCTTGGTTCTCGATAAAATGTTTTAGTATGAGATTCTGAAACAATTTTATTTAAATTAACTAAACCGATTCTATTCTTTACAAGTATTGTGACATGAGATGGAATAGCGTGTTTATAGGCCTCACCATTTTCAATCATCTTGTTAATCTGATTATAATTAAATATTTGTTTATCATATAAGTCTTTTAACATCTTTAAGAAAATCTCAGTTGTAGCTTTGGCATCATAAATAGCCCGATGATGTTGATCTAAATCAACACCAAACAACTTAGCAACATAGTTCAAAGAGAATTTCTTTAATTTATCACCATAATAGATTCTGGCAAATTGCAGAGTGTCAATTGTTGGACGTTGTTTAAATTTTATTCCTAAGCGTTTTAAGTTTTCATATAGATGAGAATTATCAAAAGTCGCATTATGAGCTACAAGAATTGCCTCACCGATAAATCTCCAAAATCGCGGAAGGACATCTTCTATTGGAGAAGCATTACGGACAGCATCTTCAGTAATGCTGGTAATTCTTGTTATTCCCGCTGAAATTGCATTCTTAGGCTTTACATACTCTGAAAATTCCTCAACAATCATTCCGTTTTTTACTTTACATGCGGCAATTTCGATTATTTCATTATAGGTTGCTGAAAAACCTGTCGTCTCAAAATCATAAACAACAAAAGTAGCTTGTCTTAAATCTATGTCCTCATCCACTAAAGCAATTTTAAATTTCTCTTCATCTACCAATCTTCCTTCAAGACCTAAAATTGGTTTGATACTCTTTTTCTTAGCATATTTACTAAAATCAGGAAATCCCTGAACATTGTAATGATCAGTAATTGCCAGAGCTTTATAACCATATTCAACGGCTCTATCGACATAGGATTCAATGTCTAAAACAGCATCCTGAGCAGACATCTTAGTATGAGCATGAAGCTCTACCCGTGGTTCACTAAATTGATCGATTACTTTTTCTTGTTTTTCTATTGGCCGACTATTTATTTCATTTATCTTTATGACTAAATCACGCGAATACTTATCGTATTCCATTTTACCAACTACTTTTAAAGTATTACCTTCCAGACAACTATTCCTATAAAAGTTTTCATAGTAAGGATCAGTCTGATTGATGAATGTCTTTAATAAAATAGAACTAGTACCATCGGTGATAGTTCCTTCGTATATCTTATACCCACCTTTGAGTAATTTGATTTCTGCTTCAACAACATCACCTTCAACAACAAATATATCATTGAAATTTTTATTTACATAATCATTCAATTCAAATTCTGATGTTGGTAGATCTTTTAATGGTGTTGGTTTATCCCCTAAACGAGTTTTACTGCGCTTTTGTAAGACCTTTCCCTTACGACCACTATCATTTTTATTCTTTTCTTCTTGAATCTCCTGAACTTTCATATCGCGTTGAGCTTGATTGATAGAAGCATTAATGCTAATTTGAATTTCTTCCTCTATTGGTGATATCAGAGGGCTTTCTTCTATATCAATTTTAATAAAATCAATTCCAAATTTCATAAAATATGGCCTAATTGTCTCGACTAATCCAGCAACTATCATTTTTTCATCACTAGAAGCTACTGAAAAAGATATTCGATTATCACTAATAATCGTAGTAAACTTTCTTAGAGCTTGACAACGAATTTTATCTTGGCATACCAAATCAACAAAGAAATCATAATACTCTTTTAGTAATTCTTCTTTAATATTTTTATCTTCAAAAATAAAAGAAACCAAGGCTTTGCTTTTTAGAACCTTATCGCTCAAATCTCTTGTAAGATCTTCAGCAAGCTTTGATAATTTTATAATTGAAAAAGGTTTCTTATAGGATATGACAAATTCAGTTGCCATTTTAGCAGTGTCAACCCAAACCTTTACCAATAGACCATTATCAATATCGTCATCGATATCATAATCAATCAGTGCCAGTAGGTCTAAATATTTTTGTCTTTGTTCTGTCATAGCTTTACCTCATCCATATAATTTTACCATAAACCATACTTTTTTTCCACAAATAATTTGTATTTGATTAAAAAAAGATTGGCATTATGCAATCTTTAATTTTTACTATCAAATACCTTTTTTCCATCTACATAAGTAGCGATAACTCTAATGTCCTTTATTTCCTCATAATCAATAGTAAAAATATCCTTATCGATGATGATGAAATCAGCAAGATAGTCTTTTTTAAGCATTCCCTTTTTATCTTCTTCAAAACTCATATAACTACCACCAATCGTATAGGCATCTATGGCTTCTTTTACAGTTATGAATTGGTCATTATTATATATTTTAGTCTTTTGAAAATTCCTTCTGGTTATGGCCAGATAAATACCTTTAAAGGGATTGATATCTTCCACTGGCAAATCGGTTCCGAAACTTGTTTTTAATGTTTTTACCATTGTCTTGTAAGCATAACTCGAGTTAATCAACTTTTCACTCACTCTTTTTTCAATAATTTCCATATCGGTATTGAGAAAGGCAGGCTGAACTAAAGCACAAATATCTTTTTTTGCCATTTCTTGGAGAATATCATTAGTTGTTATCTGTAAATGGATTATTCCATGCCTTAAAGGATTTCCCTCTTTATTTGTTTTTTCAAAAGCTCTTAGTAAATCAGCGATCGCTCTATCACCAATAGCATGAAAAACTAGTGATACTTCATTTTCATTAGCTGCTTTCACTAAAGCATCTATTTCATTTTGGGTATAACACATAACACCAAAATTGCTTGTATCAGCGATATAACCATCATTTAGAGCAGCAGTTCTAGCCCCTAATGATCCATCCAAAAATATTTTTAAAGGACCTAATCTATTAAAGGGAGTGCTAATAAAATTCCTCTTGATTCTTAAATAATTACTGGTATTCCCAAGAGTTACTTGATGACATATACGAATTTTTTCTTCAAGGGCGATCAAGCTATAAGCCTTAACCAAATAATCAAGATTGTTCAAGTCGATGTCATTTGTTTGAACTGAAGTTACCCCATTTCTTAAGGCATAATCGACTCCTTCATCGATTATTTTCTTTGATTCATCAACACCATATAGGGGAAATAGTTCTTTAATCAATCTATGAGCATTTTCGGTGAGGTTTCCTGAAGGATTCCCATTTTCATCTTTTTCAATACCACCACCTGGTACTTTTATATCCTTAGTTATCTTTGCTATTTCTAGAACTTTAGAATTAACAGTGATAATATGACCACAAATTCGACTATATATTATTGGTATTGAATTAGAGATCTGATCAAGATCATAGCGAGTTGGCATTTTTTTGTCAGTAAAATTTTCCTGATTATACCCTTCACCAATTAACACATCAGTATCAGGATGTTTCTCTAAATAATTTTTTCCTATCAAAATCAAATCTTCAATACTTTTAGCACTGTTTAAAGAGGCACATTTTAAAGACTTACCATATAGAAATAAATGTAAATGCGAATCATTAAATCCAGGAAGAACAGTTTGTTTATTCAGATCAATTTTCTCATCAAATATCCCTTTTTTTAGAAGACTATCGCTTGAGCCGATTTCTTCAATGAGATTTTCATTGACTATAAAAGCCTCATGAAAGCCCTCATTGGTATATACTTTTCCATTGTAATATATTTTTCTCATAATTATTCAATAAGTTCCAATATTCCATCATAACATACATATGGATATGAGCTTTTAGTGTACTTAATATTTTTTTCTATCGTCTCTAAAGGATTCTCAGTAGTTTGATGCTCTTTGGAAGATTTCTCAATATATATTGGATTGGTAAAACCAAATCCTAGTCCATAATAATCACCAAGGAAAGCTCCAGGTCCAATTGTTCCCTCTTTTGTTATGACTTCCAGACGATAAAAATCATTAGGACTTATGTCTTCGGTAAACTCTTCAAAAAAATCATTTATCTCTTCGTTAAAATTATATTCCTTGAAGATTATAGATTCTGTTGGATTTTTCTTAACAGTATTTTTCAAAATTTTTATGTTTAAGATTGGGGATGTATCATATATTCTGATGGCAAATCTTGCTTTTCCAGTCTCCTTTATATAGACAACCTCGTTATTTTCCTTGCCATTAATGGTAAAACTGATATGAACACCATTTGATCCATAAAAATGACCATTTTTCAAGGCCTCATGAATATTTTCTCTTGTTAAGGAATCCATTTTAGCCATTATAAAAGGATGACCCGTCCGATGAAGAAAATGACCATCGGAATTAGCAATGCCGTTCATCTTTTTACCAACAGAATTCATTTTATCCCATAAATCAAAGGCCATTCTATTAGGAGTATCCAAAGGATGAAAATCACCTTGCCATACTTCAATTCCAGTGGCATGTTCTAAATTATAGGCTTCATCAAAATCCCACCATATTGTTGGAGCGAAGGGATGGGCTATATAAAATAAACCTCCCTGATTAATGGTTTCATCGACTACATTCTGCCAAACTCTTCCATCTATCAATTTATTATTGACAAAATTTACATTGTATTGCAACCCATGTTCCCCTATTTTCCCATCTGGATAAGAACCACGAACAAATTTTCTTCCAATAGCTCCGTACTCCCCAGAGTTGGGAAAGGCAACAAAATCATCATAAACTTTATTTATCTCATCGCAATCTTGAGTATTGATATAGCAGTGATCTGTTGGGGTTATCCACGATAGTGCTCTGGTGTCTCGTACTCTTACAGCGTTATCAAAAACACTATTATTATTCTGACCATCAGATCTAGTCGAGTGGGTATGATTATCGCCCCGATATAAGCCTTTGCCTTTAACACTCAAAATTGTTTGCATGGTTTGAACTCGACGATCAAATAATTCGGTAATCGTTATATTAAATTTCAAAAAATCACGACCACCATGAACCGCAATAAAATTAAAAACCACTTCTTCTGTCTGATATGGTTCAATTTTAGAAATTTTCACATTTTCTTCATCAATTCCTAGCATGTATGGACAATCAACATTAATCTTTACTCTTCTAAAAATAACACTAGAATTGTTAGTAATTTTTAGAATAACTTTAAATGTATCTTTCCTCTCAATAATAGATGGTAATCCCTCTATTTCTACTTTGTACAAAGTGATATTCTTTAGTTGTAGATTTTCTAATTCCATATTTCTTCCTCTTTTATTTTCTTTATATATTATAACACAGTTATAGACATATTTTAAGACATTATTTTATAAAAAACTCTATGAATAAATTCATAGAGTCTGTTTTTTTATCTCTTTCGGCGGAAAATACCTGCTCCACCACTCAAACCACCACCGCCACGGCTGATGGCAAAAAATCCACCTCCACCAAGGACAAGAACAACAGCTCCAATAGCAATTATCTTTTCCAAGAGGCTCATACTTCCTGAAAAAATGTAGCCAAAAATAGTTGATTTAATATCTTCTTCTACTTCACTTGGTGTGTATTTATCAAAATATTCCTGATATGATTCCTCATCAAATTCACTAAAATCCTGATAGTCATAGGCATCTTCACAAATAACCCACAAAAAATTATGAAGCATCTTTGCTATTCCCATATCGATATCTTCTTCTTCAATGATTGTTTCATCAATTATTGCTCCAACTCGAGAGGCTGTCAGATATTGTTTCATTTGATAGCCAATGGCGGTATCAATAGCATAGAATTCAGGAGTTGAGTTGGAACCCTCTCCAGGATCCATGAAATAAAGAACTACTAGGAATCCCATATCATTATCGCCAATTTTCCACTGATTAAAAATATCAGTTGGATCATAGGTATCAATATCTGCTTCCTTTTCTATCAGGAATGTTGCAAAAACAATCTGAGCTCCACCGTTTCCTTCAAAGTCACTAGAATAATCATAAAGGATTTCTCCTTTTTCAATAATATTATTCTTCGTAGCTGGTGATAAAGCTTTAGCAAAATCGTTGACGTAAAAATCACTTGTTGGATTTGGGTATTCCTTTTTCCCAAAATACCAAAAGAGGAAAATTATTATAATGATTAAAACAAGAATACCTAAAC
>JAQUYR010000087.1 GCA_028691715.1 Bacilli bacterium
TGAATACGGAACAATCACCTCTAAAGGCTAATTTAAATGAACCAATTTCCCCTTGTCTATTCTTAGCAATAAATATCTCAGTTTTTCGGCTTCTAGCAGTAAATTTCTGCTCTTCCTCTTCCTTTTTGGTAGTTTTACGATGCAAAAAGATAACAATATCCGCATCTTGTTCAATACTACCAGATTCTCTTAAATCCGATAGTATTGGAGTTTGCTCTTCATCTTTTCTCTTTTCAATTGCTCTTGATAATTGGGACAATGCTAAAACAGGAACATCTAGTTCCCTAGCTAACATCTTTAATCCTCGAGAAAGTTTAGTAACTCTTTCATATGTACTCAATTTATCTTGTCCTGTAGTTAAAGAAAGTAATTGTAAATAATCGATGATGATAAAATCGAGTTTGCCTTCTCTTTTAAGTTTACGGCATTTCACTTTAACATCTTCAAGATTACCAGCAATTCCTTCATCAATGTATAGATTATACCTGTCTAAAGCTGCCTTAGCTGTCAAGACCCGAGACATTTCCGAAGCATTCATATCGCCACTTCTAACTTTTCCCAAAGGGACATTAGAAGCCGCACTTAAAAGTCGCATAACCAATTGATCAACACTCATTTCCAGTGAAAAGAAGGTTACATGAGCCCCGACATTTTTGCAGGCATTAGTAGCAATGTTTAATGCTAATGCTGATTTACCAATACCTGGCCTTGCTGCTAAAACGATTAATTCTCCTTTTTGAAATCCCAAAGTATATTCATTAAGCTTTGTAAATCCCGTGTCCAGTCCCGTCAAGCTCTTATTAGCTGTATTCTTGTTTGCTTCAACAATTCTGATGACCTTTTCTGTAGCTTCATCTATCTTCATGAATGGAGTAGTCTTTTGCTTATTGACTATTTCAAAAACTCGTCTTTCGGCGTTTTCTAATAGTTCTCCAAAATCAGTTTTACCCTCAATTATTTTTCCGCTGATCTCTCTAGCAGTATACAGTAATTCTCTTTCAATACTCTTTTGAAGAATGATATCGACATAAGCCTCAGCATTAACATATGATGGAACAGCATCAATTAATTCCATAATATATTGTTTACCAATTGTATCATAGACTTTGTTCTTCTTTAACTCTTCTAAAACCGATACATAATCAATATTGGCATTCAAGCGATGAAGGTTTTGGATTGCTGAAAAAATCTTTTTGTTTTCTAAAACATAGAAGTCATCTTCAGTAAGCCGACTACAAAATTCTAAAGCTAATTGGTTTTCAATCATTATACTTCCTAAAACATAGGCTTCAGCTTCAGCGCTATAAGGAATTTGTCTTGTGCTTTCCATTTCCATAATTTACTCTTTCTCCACTACATTAATAGTGATATTGGCTTTTACCTCTTTGTGCAATTGGATTACAACAGTGTGTGTTCCAATCGTATCAATATCCTTTTCGTATAACATTTTTCTCTTATCCAATTGAATATTATATTGAGCTTTGTATTCATCAACAATCTGTTTACCACTGACTGTTCCAAATAGTTTTCCCTCTTTACCAACATGAACTCCGATAGTAATCGGACTTGCCTCTATTTTATTCTTTAATTCGCGCATATCTTCTAAAAACTTCTCAGCTTCAACACGTTCACGGTCTTTTTCTACTTCTAAATGTTTAACATTATCAACAGTAGCGAGAATGGCTTGTTTACCTTTAATTAAAAAGTTAGCATGCCCAGCAGGAATATCAATAATGTCCCCCGCTTTTCCTTTGCCTTTAACGTCTTTTATTAAAATTATTTTCATATCTTGCCCTCCTTTATCAACGGCACCTTTTATTTGTGCCAGCAACATTTCTTTGGCTTCTTTAATCGTTACATCTTTAATTTGGGTTGCTGAATTATTAAAATGTCCGCCACCACCAATTTTTTCCATAATCACTTGGACATTGATTTCATCCAAACTTCGAGCACTGATACCAACTTCATCTTCACCAATCTTACCAATACAAAAGGCGGCTTTAATTCCACTAACTGAAATGATGTTATCGGTAATCTTCGCAATGAATTGTCGCTCATGAATTTCATTTTCATCGCATAGAGCAATTCCATAAATCTCATCAATAACTTCCAGATTATTTAATATTGCCATCCTTTGCATATATTCCTTGAAGTCTTCTCTGAGGTATCTCTGAGCTTTTGACATTTCAGCCCCCATTTTTTGAAGTCTTGATAGAACATTGAAAGTACGATAAGATGTTCGGTACATCAAATTGCTAGTATCAACAATAACTCCCATAAGCATGTATGATGCTTCGATTGGAGAAATCTCCACCTCGGTCTCTAAGAAATCCAACATCTCGACTATTAATTCAATTGTTGAAGAAGCAGAAGGTTGACTATATAAGAATTCATAATTAGAAATCGCAGTATTGCTACGACGATGATGATCTAAAACAGCAATCCTTTTAGCCTTTTTATAAATCTTCTCATTAATCAATAAATGTTGATATTGACAATCAGTGATAATCAATAAAGTATTATCGGTCATCATCGGCAATATTTCCTTAGATGTCTTTAAATAATCCAAAATATATATATGTTCATTTTTAATCTCTTCATAAACAATACGAATGGTTTGGTCAATAGCTTCTTCATCAAAAACTACATAGCCTTCCTTATCCAAAGATTTAACTATCTTCATTATCGCTAAACTGGCACCAAAAGCATCAGCATCCATTCCTGAATGACTCATGACGATAGTCTTATCAGTTTTCTTTATCAATTCAACTAAGTCTTCTGTTTTAACGCGGACATAAATTGGTGAACGATTTTCAACACCGGTTGTCCTACCACCATAATAATTAGTCTGGCCATCATCAAAAACAACCGCTTGATTACCACCGCGATTCATCGCTAAAGCTAATTGCTTTTCAGCAAGCTCGACTAGTTCAATGATACCGACATCTTTTGAAGCGATTCCAATAGATGCTGTGATTCTAAGATTTTCTTTATAACAATAATCTTGAACATCATCTAAAATATCAAATTGTTCCTCAACGACGCCTTCTAGTTGAGCTCTGTTCATCAGAATTAAGTATTGTTCTTCACTATACCCACGTAAATAGATATTATTTTTACTGGTCCATTCCCCCAAAATACCAATAATACTACTGATCTGTTTGGTTTTCTCCTGAGCATCAAGAGTAGCTAAGGCTTGATCTAAATTATCAAGGTTGATGATGCCAACTACTTGCATCTTCTCATAATATTTACTCTCAAGAGCATTCAAACTCGTTTTATCCATCAAATATAAAATATTATCTTCCCTTAAAACAGAACAGCTAAACACTTTCCCATAAAGCATGATATCAAATTCATTTGATAACAAAATTTTATTATGTAAATCCTTATTGATTACAGGTATTTTTCTCTCAACTAACTGACTCTGAAATATTTTCTTAGCATAATTATTAGCCCATTGAACTATCTTTTTTTCATCAAAGACAATAATGCCGATTGGCATTTTAGAAAAGGCATGCTCACCAGCCAGTTTTACCTTGTAAGAAATAGTATTCCATAACTTTAACCGACTTTCCAACCATTCAATTTTCTTGGTGTTGCTATAATTTATCATATTTGAAATTAAAACAGTTATTGTATATCCCAATAAAAAGATAGCAATATATGTCAATATTGGGCTTATCTCTCTAACAATAAATGTATATAATAAAAAAGCAGTACAAAAAATTAAAAGAATAATTGTAAAATATTTCATAATATTACTTTTTTTCATTACAGTCACCCATATATTGATATTATAACACAAACAAACTAAAAATAAAAATAGTTTAATATTATAAAATATACATTTTTTTTAGGGTTGCAATAAAAAAACCATAGCCTAGCTATGGTCAAATACTATTCCTTTACGAAAGGTAATAAAGCCATATGACGTGCTCTTTTAATAGCAACTGCCAATTCTCTTTGATAAATCGCCTTTGTTCCGGTAACTCTACGAGGGAGAATTTTTCCGCGGTCAGAAACGAATCTTCTTAGTAATTCATAATCTGTCCAGTCAATTTTTTGAACTTTATTATCAGTAAAATAACAGCTTTTTTTTCTTTTTGTACGAAAACCTGCCATTGTGTAACCTCCTATTTAAAATGGTAAATCATCATCAGAGACACCAAACGTGCTCTTGATATCCTTAAATGGATCTTCAGCTTCTTTTTCCTTACTCTTTGAAGTATCGGGAATATCGTATTGGCTGATATCATTATATCCACTACTATAGCCATCGCCCCTTGAACCCTTTGATTCCAAGAAATGAATAGCATCACATACAACCTCAGTTATATAGCGTTTAACCCCGCCATTATCTTCATAAGTGCGCACTTGAAGTTGGCCTTCAACACCTATTTGACTGCCTTTGTGCATATATTTAGCTAAGTTTTCTGCTTGAGCTCTCCACACAACACAATTGATAAAATCCGCCTGTTTTTCTCCACTTTTACTTGTAAACTGACGGTTTACCGCTAAAGCAAATTGAACTACCGGAATATCATTTGGAGTGTATTTTAGTTCAGGATCCTTAACTAATCTACCTACAAGAATAACTCTATTCATATTCCCTCCTTATTCCTTAACTAGAATATGTCTAATAATATCTTCTTTGATATTGC
>JAQUYR010000088.1 GCA_028691715.1 Bacilli bacterium
TATGAAGATCAATGCTCTCCAGCAAATCCAAAACTTGCTGTTGTTGAAGATATGAAAGAAATTTTAAGAAAAGCATATAAAGGAGAATAAAATGAGAGTAAATGTCTGTGTTGGTAGTTCTTGTCATTTAAAGGGTTCATATGATGTCGTTCAAAAACTTCAAAAATTGGTTAAAGATAACAACTTGGAAGAAAAAATTGAGATCTGTGGTAGCTTTTGTCTAGGTCATTGCTCTAATGGAGTTACAATAAAAATTGGTGAAGACTATATTGAAAATATCAATGCTCAAAACATTGAAGAAAAATTTAAAAAAGAAATAATTACTAGATTATAGAAAAGAGAAAAATATGTCAATATTAAAATTTAATGTCGATAATTGCAAAAACTGCTATAAATGTCTTCGAGAATGCCCGGTAAAGGCTATCTCCATGCTAAATGATAGAGCAGAAATAGTTGAAGATTTATGCATTCTTTGTGGCAAATGCACCAATGTTTGCCCTCAAAATGCTAAAGTTGTCATCGATTCTACACCATCGATAAAAAGATTATTACAGGAAAATAGTAATGTATATGCCAGTATTGCTCCATCTTTCATTTCCAATTTTAATATTAAGAGTATTGTTCCTCTTAGAAAAGCTTTGAAAGAATTGGGCTTTAAAGATGCCTTTGAAACAGCAGAGGGAGCAAAATATGTCAATAAAAGATATCAGGAGATTTTAAACAAAAAGGATTATCCTAATTTCATAACCTCAGCATGTCCATCAATTGTCAGCTTAATCACCAAGTATTATCCTAAAGCTTTAAAATACCTAGCACAAGTCGATTCCCCAATGGTTGCCCATGGCAAGATGATTAAGGAGAAAGATCAAAACGCCAAGGTTGTCTTTATTGGCCCATGTATTTCCAAGAAAAAAGAAGCTAATGAGGCGATGGTAATCGATGATGTTCTGACATTCATTGAACTAGAGGAATGGTTAAAAGAAGTGGGAATAAATCTTGAAATACTGGATTTAGAGACCACAGAAACAGAAATCAATGAAAACAAAGCTCGATATTACCCAATTGAGAGAGGTATTATTAAATCAATTGGAGAATATCGTGAGGGATATGATTATATCAGTGTTTCAGGAGTAGAAAAATGTAAAGAAGTCTTGAGCAATATCGATAACTTAAGCGATATGTTTATTGAGATGAGTGCCTGTGATTACAGCTGTATCAATGGTCCAGCGGCAATCAGGAAAAAGGGTGGTTGCATAAAGGCTGTAGAAGTGGTTAGAAAATATACCAAGGGAATCGGTAACCGTCCAGTTGATATCAGTCTTTATAAAGCAGATATCAATGCTAATTATCAATGTGAAAATGTTGGGTTAGAAATGCCTGATGAGGCTACTATTAAAACGATTCTTTTAACATTTGGTAAAAACAAAAAAACAGATGAACTGAACTGTGGAGCTTGTGGATATCCAACATGCCGTGATAAGGCTATTGCTGTTTTTAACAAAATGGCGCAAAAGGAGATGTGCCTGCCATTCATGAAGGAAAAAGCCGAAAGCTTGTCCAATCAGGTTATCAGCAATTCCCCCAATGGTATCATCACTTTTGATAAGAACATGATCGTTCAGGAATGTAATCTCAGTGCCCAAAAAATGCTGGGAATTGAAGTGGAAAAAGTAATCAAGAAATCGATTAGAGATATTCCCGAAATGAATTTTCTTGATATCAGTGAGATTACTTCGAATAAGGTTCATTTACAAAAGTACCATCTCGAGAAAACCAATAAGGATGTTGAAGTTTCTTTTGTCTATATTGAAAAACAACATATTTCTTTCTGTATTATTCGTGATCTAACAATTGATGAAGAAAATGTAAGAAAATTAATGGAGTTAAAACAAAGCACTATCGACTTGACCAACAAGGTCATCGAAAAACAAATGCGCTCAGTTCAAGAAATAGCTTCGCTATTGGGAGAGACTACTGCGGAAACCAAGATTGCCATTTATAATCTTCGAAAAATACTATTGAAGGATGAATAATATGGGACTATTTCTAGATGTTGGTTATGTTTCTCTAAATAAAAAGGGCGAAGAACTATGTGGCGATAAAGTTGAAATAATTCGTAATGGTGAAGAGATGACGATAGTTTTAGCTGATGGACTTGGTAGTGGTGTAAAAGCTAATATTTTAGCAACTTTAACATCCAAAATACTCTGCATGTTAGCTGCAAATAAGATACCCCTGGAAGAATGTGTAAACACTATAATTGGGACTCTACCTGTCTGCAAAGTCAGGGGAGTTGCTTATTCTACTTTTACTCTGCTTCATATCAATACTGCTGGAGTTGGTTATCTAGTCGAATTTGATAATCCCCTATCATTTCTTCTAAGCGAGGGAAAGTATTACGATTTTGATCGAAAGCTTCATATCATTCAAGATAAAAATATTTATATTACGAATATCAAGTTAAAAGCAGAAGACAGTGTCATCTTCATGAGTGATGGAGCAGTTCATGCTGGTATTGGAATGTATATGAATTTTGGCTGGGAGAGAAAAGATATAATCGATAGCATTGAAAGAGCCTATGAACCAAAAATGTCACCTAGATGTTTGGCTTCTATTATTGGTGATAATTGTCGTCTTTTATATGATAATCAACCAGGAGATGATACAACAATTGTTGCTATAAAGGTCAGAGAAGAAGTGGCAATCAATATAATGGTTGGTGCTCCGATTGATAAAGAAGATGATGAGAGAATAGTGAAGGCATTTCTTGATTCAAGTGCCAAGAAGATTGTTTGTGGAGGGACTACCTCACAAATAGTTGCCAGATATTTAAATGAGGCTGTAGAAACAGACTACAATTATATATCAAGGGATATTCCTCCTATTGGAATGATAAAAGGAATTGATCTGACAACTGAAGGTGTATTAACACTAGGAAAATTGCTAGAGATAATAAAAAAATATCTCGATATCAGCAATGTTGATGTTAAAAAGTTCTCTGATAAGGATGGAGCTTCGCTTCTAGCTAATATCTTATTTGAAGAAGCCACACATGTTAAATTCTTTGTTGGTAGATCCATCAATAATGCTCATGCTGGATTACCGATTGATACAGCCATGAAATTAAAACTTGTTGAAAAAATTGCTGAGAATCTAAAATCATTGGGAAAGGAAGTAACAATTGAATATTGTTAAAAATAAAGATGAGAAAATTTGATACAAATGTTCAGGAATTAAAGTATCTCGCTTTGAGAGAGACAGTAAAACTTGCCAATATTGGTAAATTATCCGAAGCATACTACCACATTCCTCGTAAAATCGTTCCTGATGATTATGAGACTACGAGATGTTGTATTTATAAAGCCCGAGCCATAGTTGAGGAACGAGTGAGGATGGCTATGGGTGGAGATAAAAATAATCCCAATATTATTGAAACCATCAGTATCGCCTGTGATGAATGCCGTGATCAGCGATACATAGTCAGTGAATTATGCCGTGGATGCATTACTCACAAATGCCAGGAAGTGTGTAAATTTGATGCCATCTCCCTTAATAGCAATCATCATGCGGTAATAGATGGAAATAAATGCAAGGAATGTGGTAAATGCAAGAATGTTTGTCCATATGGAGCAATAATTGAACATATTTGTCCTTGTATGGTGAGTTGTAAAACTAATGCTATTTCCA
The DNA here is from genome assembly GCA_028691715.1 of Bacilli bacterium. Classification (GTDB taxonomy): domain Bacteria; phylum Bacillota_I; class Bacilli_A; order ML615J-28; family CAG-698; genus JAAYBG01. The sequence continues at coordinate 3,688 of JAQUYR010000088.1, forward strand.
TCAATGAGCAAAAAAAGGCAGTAATTGATTTGAGCAAATGTGTGATGTGCGGAGCTTGTGTTTATAATTGCCCTTTTGGAGCGATTGCTGATAAGTCATATATCCTTGATGTCTTTAATATTCTCAAGGAATCAAATAAAAATAAAAATTTTAAAGTGTATGCGATGATTGCCCCTTCAATTGTCAGCCAATTTAAATATGCTAAGATTGAACAGATAGTAACCGGTATTAAAAAAATTGGTTTTCATGATGTTGTTGAAGTAGCATTTGGAGCTGATGTTGTCCTGACAAAGGAAGCAAAAGAACTTTTGGAAAAGAAGATATTAACTACATCCTGTTGTCCATCCTTTGTTATGGAAATTGAAAAGCATTTTCCTAATTTGAAAAAATACATCTCAACAAATCGTTCTCCAATGATTGAAACAGCGAGATTTATTAAGAAGACTGATCCAACAAGTAAAGTGGTTTTTATCGGACCATGCATTTCTAAAAAACAGGAGATTAGACGTGATGAGTTAAAGGGAATTGTTGATGCTGTGATAACTTTTGAAGAATTGCAAGCATTTTTAGATGGCAATGATATAATTGTTGAAAATCTTGAAGAAACAGTTTTGGATAATGGTTCTTATTATGGTAGAATCTTTGCTAAAAGTTCAGGAATCACTGAAGGTGTAAAGCATGTATTAGAGAAAGAGGAATTCAATTTGAAACCTTTAATTCTTAATGGGCTTGAGGAATGTAAAATAGGACTACTCAAATTTGATAAAAATTTGTTGGATGTCAATTTTATCGAAGGAATGGCTTGTGTTGGTGGATGCATCAATGGAGCTGGTTGTCTTCATCATGGTGACAAAAATGCTGTGGATGTTGATAACTATGGAAGAGAAGCCATGGAAAATGACTTATTGAATTCGGTTAATCTCTATAAAATGATTCAGAAAGAAGAATAAAAAAGAAGGC
>JAQUYR010000089.1 GCA_028691715.1 Bacilli bacterium
TGTAAAAAATTCTTTTCAGCATCTAAATAAAATAGCATCTTGGTAAGTGGTGTAAACATAGCAAAAATCGTAAAAAATATCAGCGGAATGATTAAAACATATATCAACCATCTCGACATTGTCTCATTATGATGAGTTATCAAAATGATATACCCATAGAAAAAGGCTAGCAACAGCGACTGTGCTACATAGTATAAAATATTAATAAAATACAGAGAAGCAAAAGAAAATCTATCCTTAGTATTCAACATAAATACTGAGATAATATTGGTAACTATGCTCAAAAGCAAAAAGATTAAAACATCTCTAAAGATACGATTTTCAATAATTGGTAATTTTTTCTCTATCAAAAAATAGATAGTTAATAATGCTGCTAATAAACCAGCACAAACTTCATAATCAATTACAAAATTCATATTCTACCTCACATTTTTGTTAACATTTAAACCTATAAAATGTACTATATGAAGATAAGATATAGAAGCTATGATTTTTATGAGTTTAATTACTTTTAAATAAAAAATATTACACCAAATCACTTTAACCTTTATATCCCCTTTAAAATAAGATTATTAACTATAATCTTCTATTTCCCTAAATCAGTATTTTCCTTTTTCCTACAATAAAATACAACCTTGTAAACAAGGTTTTTAAAACTACACCTTTATATCTCATTATTTTATAAAAAATAATTGAAAAACATTATTATTTTTCATATAAAAATCAATGAATAATAAAAAAGACTAGTATTTCCTATATATATAGTGCTATAATATTATTAATTATAGGTGGTACATAAAGGTGTACCTTTAGACACTAAAGATTAATCGCTTTAAAAAAGCGATTTTTTATATATTTATATATTATCCAAGTATTTGATATAATGAATAGAAATATTCTTTGGAGGTTTTTATATGAACTATGGTTATGTGCGAGTTTCAACAATAAATCAAAACATCAACAGACAGATTGAAGAAATGTACAAATTGAATTTAACTGATGAAACCATCTTTGTTGATAGGTTATCAGGAAAGGATTTTGAACGTCCTAATTATCAATTGCTGAAGAGAAAATTAAAAAAGGACGACTTATTGATCATCAAATCCATTGATCGTCTTGGAAGAAATTATAATATGATTATTGAGGAGTGGAGTGATATCACAAAAAGCATTGAAGCTAATATTTTTGTCATCGATATGCCCTTACTCGATACTAGAGTTGAAGGGAAGAATCTTGTTGGAAAATTCATCTCTGATATTGTTCTTCAGATACTCAGTTTTGTAGCTGAAACCGAAAGAGATAACATCAGACAACGACAGGCTGAAGGCATAAGAATAGCTAGAGAAAAGGGAGTCCATTTGGGAAGGCCAAAATATATTCTCCCAGATAATTTTGAGGAAATAGCTAAAAAGTTTAAGAGAAAGGAAATCACTAATGTTATAGCTGCAAAAATTCTTAATATGAATAGAGGAACCTTTTTAAAATATGTAAAACAATACAAAATAAAATAAAAAAGCTACCTAGCTTAATATAAAAGCTGTAGCTTTTGTGATTATCTAATGTTTAATTAAGTAGTAATTCTTCTTACCTCTTCTGACAATCGTAAATTTGTTCTCCATGGCATTATCTTTGGAAACAACAAATGTTAATTCCTTTATCATTTCACCATTAATACTAACCGCTCCATTTTCAACAAAAGTTCTTGCTTCTCTTTTCGATGAAGCCGCTTTGATAAAGACTAAAGCATCGATTAAATTCATATCTTCTGTTAGAACAGTAGTAGGTACTCCTTTAAATCCTTGTTCTATTTCATCAGCATTAAGCTCTTTAACCTTACCGCTGAACAACACCTCAGAAATGTGAACTGCTTGTTCGTAGGCTTTATTTCCATGTACTAATTTAACAATTTCTCTGGCTAAGACTTTTTGGGCTTCCCTTAAATGCGGTTCTTTTTCAACCTTTTTTTCAAGATCCATAATCTCTTCGTGTGTTAAGAAAGTATAATATTTCAAATATTTAATGACATCAGCATCAGCTGAATTGATGAAATATTGATACATTTCATATGGAGTAGTTTTCTTTTCATCTAACCAGACAGCTCCACTTTCTGTTTTACCAAATTTAGTTCCATCAGCTTTAACAATTAGTGGCATCGTTAGACAATATACCTTTGTTTCATTGCCCTCAATTTTTCTTATCAGGTCAAATCCAGCAGTAATATTTCCCCATTGATCCTGGCCACCGATTTGCATATCACACTTTAAAAGAGGATCTTGATGCATTTTGAGAAAATCAATAGATTGCATAATCATATATGAAAATTCAAGGTATGTTAAACCACAATCAAGACGCGACTTTACGCAATCCTTGGCAAGCATTTGATTAATATTGAAGTATTTGCCATAATCTCGCCATAAGTCAATAGCTGATATTTTGGAAAGCCAATCATAGTTATCAACACAAAAAGCTGTTTTATTGTCAAACTTTATAAATCTGGAAAATTGTTCCTTAAATAATTTTCCCCATCCTAAAACAGTTTCAACAGGATTCATGACTCTTTCGTTTTTCTTTCCTGTAGGATCACCGATTAATCCCGTAGCTCCACCAGTGAGAGCAATGACATGGTGACCCGCTTGATGAAATCTCATCAGAGTAACTATTGGTAAAAGCGAACCGATATGAAGACTGTCTGCTGTTGGATCAAATCCACAATACAGTGCTATTGGTCCTTCTTGAAGTCTTTTATCAAGAGCTTCTTCATCGATTATATCATATATCAAGCCTCGCCATTTTAAATCTTGTAGTAAGTTCATATTTGCAAATTAGCACAAATGTGCTTTCCTTTCTCTTTAATTTTTATATAAAAAGCCCCTAGAATAATCTAAGGACTTAAATCTTTTTAAGCGGTACCACCTTAGTTTTTAGATTTCTCTAAACACTTCGTTAATATTTAAACTCATAAGATGTAATTCTAGATTATTTTTGCTTAACCTTCCACCATATGTTTAAGTCTCTATTTTTCAAATGCTAATCTATACTATTTTCTTAATCATCGTTTCTATTTAGTTGATTCACGCCAAACAATATTATATGGTAATAATATTTTTTGACCTTTGCTTTCTTCATTTCTCATTAATTCGGTTAAATAACTCATCGCTCTGTTTCCCATTTCATAGATAGGAATTTCAGCACAAGTAAGCTTTGGATTAGACAATAAGGCATATCTTGTATTTTGCAAGCCAATCACTTGAAGTTGATCAGGAACTTTTATTCCTCTTTTTGTAGCAACATTCATAAAGGAAATAGCCATTGAGTCTCTAACAACTAAAGCAACATCAGGAACTCTCTTGTCCAATTCCTCGCTGAAGAATACTTCGTTCTTAACGATATCTCCACTTGAATAAATGATGTCTGGAGTCAATCCAGCTTCCTGCATAGCTCTTGTATATCCTTTTTGTTTCATTTCATTAAGAGTATATTTATGTTCTGTACCAATGAAAATAATCTTTTTGCTTCCTCTAGCAATCATTGTTTTTGTAATATCATATGAGCATTGTTCATAATCTACACAAACACTACCTATTGTATCCTTTTGTGATAAAGAGTTAACAAATACAACTGGTACAGGAGTATATTCTATTTGTTGGTAGGTTTCTTTTGTCATTTCATCGTTCATAAATAATATACCATCAACACTTGAAGCAATGACTTCACCCCATAAGTCTTTTTCTTGTTCGTGATCGCGGTTTATAAACAAACGAATTGTGTAACCCATTTTTTTGGCAACATCATCAATACCTTGAATCATTTCAGCAACACTAGCGCGTGAAAGTTCAGGAATAACTACAGCAACAGTGGTTGATCGGCGACTAGCTAAACCTCTAGCATTTGCATTTGGTTTGTAGCCCTTCTCTTTAATGATACGTAAAACTTTATTCCTTGTTGCCTCTTTTACCTTTTCAGGATGATTTAAAACTCGCGAAACTGTAGCTAAGCTTACCCCAGCAGCGCCAGCAATGTCATAAATTTTACTTTGGTTCATAATTGACCTCCTACCATTTACTATTTTATTTTATCACACCAATATTTTTTTTGCAAGTTTTTCATGAAAATCTTTTCAAGATGCCAAAGATTCCTTTGGTGAAGAAATTAAAAACACCATTCTCAACGAATGGTGTTTTTTTAGTCTTTTCAAATTACCTGCGTTCTTTAATACGAGCTGCCTTAGCAGATAAAGTACGAATGTAATTAAGCTTAGCACGACGAACTAGACCACGACGAACTACTTCGATCTTGTCTACTGCTGGAGTATGGATAGGGAATGTCTTCTCAACACCAATACCATAAGAGTTTTTACGAACTGTAAAAGTTTCGCTAACCCCTCCACCACGTCTTTTGATTACTAAGCCTTCAAAAATCTGGATACGTTCACGATTTCCCTCGGTAATCTTTACATATACTTTTACAGTATCACCGGGACGAAATTCAGGAACATCTTTTTTAATGTACTCATTAGTAATTGCATCAATCAATTGTTGACTCATTTGTTCTCACGCTCCTTCTACCAATGCTCATTCCTATTAAATCGTAATAGCAGCGGAGCACCGTGATTAGTTAATAAAATATTAACCTA
>JAQUYR010000090.1 GCA_028691715.1 Bacilli bacterium
CCTCAAGAAACCCATTTTTCTGATAAGTATCTTCCAGCAAAGTTTTCATATGGAAAGGATTATCATCAGGTAATTCAAGGTAAATTAAAGAAAATAGCTGAGGAGTTAAAGCTTGGCAAGTATGAAGTTTTAGCTGATATCAGTTTTCTTGATGAAAAAGCCTGCGGAGTTTTGTCTGGACTTGGAGAGATTGGGAAAAACAACCTTTTATTGACTGAAAAATATGGTAGCCGTGTATTCATCGGAGAAATAGTGACTGATAAGGAATTTCCCTCTTTTTTTCCTAAAGGGTTATTCGCTAATAAAAATGATGTGTGTTTAAACTGTAACCTCTGCCTTGATAATTGTCCAACTGATGCTCTTAGAGATGGCTTTCATAAAAATCAATGTCTTTCTTTTTTATCTCAAAAAAAGTCATCTGACTATCCACTATATGAGAAAATGCAGGTTTATTATGGCTGTGATATTTGTCAGGATGTCTGCCCAGTCAATAACAAAAAATATAACTATCTAGAGGAATTCGCTTTTAGTGATGATTTAAATCTCTGTCTTGAGGACCTTGAGGGATTAACTGATGATGAATACAGGAAAAGATTCAGAAATAAGGCTTTTAATTGGATTGGCTTATTGAAGATGTTACGAAATATCATCGTTTTAGAGGTCAATAATGGTAAAATAACCGAGGAAAAAATTATTGAATTACAAAAAAAATATAGTAAAGAGAAATGGTTTGTTGATCATTTAGAATATATGAAAGGAAAGATCACCAATGGGATCAATTAATTTAGTCTTATATCAGCCAGAAATTCCTCAAAACACGGGGAATATCATGAGAACTTGCCTGGCAACAAATGCCACTTTACATCTGATTGAACCACTCGGTTTTAGTCTTGGTGAAAGAGGAGTAAAGAGAAGTGGAGTTAATTATATCAAGGATGTTCATTATATTTTATATCACAACTGGGAGGATTTTCTTGAAAAAAATCAGGGAGAGATGTATTTTTTAAGTCGCTATGGTCTCAATTCAATTCATGATATGGATGTCGCCGATCAGAACAAGGATTATTATTTTGTTTTGGGAAGAGAGTCAACAGGAATTCCTAAAAAAATATTACAGGAAAACCTGGACAGGTGCATTCGTCTACCGATGACAGATAAAGTCAGAGCTCTTAATGTCAGCAATGTTGCTGCAATAATCGTCTATGAGGCTCTACGCCAACAGGACTTTCCAGGGCTCAGTAGATTTGAACCAGAGAATATGAAGGGGAAGGATTTTCTTCTTCGATAAATTATGAATAACTAAAAGGTTATTCATTTTTATTTATTAGACTGTCATATTTTATTATACAAAAGGCTTAACAATTTTGTTTATTCATGGTATAATTATCTAAAGTAAAAATGAGAGAGATAATGAGCTTATGAGACAATATTTAGATTTTTTAAAACATATTTTAGAAACTGGTACTGAAAAAATGGATCGCACGCAAACGGGAACCATTTCAACATTTGGCTATCAGATGCGCTTTGATCTTGCAGAAGGATTTCCCTTATTGACCACTAAAAGAGTCTATTTGAAGGCGATAATTCATGAATTATTATGGTTTATCAGTGGTAGTACCAATATAAAATATCTTGTTGATAATGATGTCAGAATATGGAATGAGTGGCCATATGAAAGCTTTAAAAAAACACCGGTATATAATGGGGAAACAATCGAAGAATTTGTTCAAAAGATAAAAAATGATGATGAATTTGCTCAAAAATATGGTAATTTGGGACCAGTTTATGGTTATGAATGGCGTCACTTTGATGGTCAGGATAAATACGTTGATCAACTTGCCTGGGTTATCAACGAAATAAAGACCAATCCCTCTTCCAGAAGATTGATTGTGAATAGTTGGCAGGCTGCCTATATCGATGATATGAAATTACCACCTTGCCATTTGCTATATCAATTTTATGTTCAGGATAACAAATTGTCTTGTCAATTATATCAAAGAAGTGCCGATGCCTTCTTGGGAGTTCCTTTTAATATCGCTTCCTATGCTATTTTAACAATGATGGTCGCTCATGTATGCAATCTAGAATTAGGAGAATTTGTTCACACTATCGGTGATGCTCATATTTATTCAAATCACCTTGAACAGGTAAAGTTGCAACTGTCTAGATCACCTCGTAAACTTCCAAAGATGAGGATTGCAAGAAAAGTTAGTGACATCAATGATTTTAAATATGAAGATTTTGTTCTAGAGGATTATAATCCTTATCCACGAATTAAAGGAGAGGTGTCAGTATGATTTCTATTATCGTAGCTATTGGAAAAAATAATTTGATTGGCAAGGGAAATGATCTTCCCTGGCACTATCCTGAGGATTTGAAATATTTCAAAGAAAAAACATTAAATAAGACTGTCTTAATGGGAGAAAATACTTTTTATTCGATTGTCAATCGTTTAGGAAAACCACTTCCCAATAGAAGAAGTATTGTAGCAACCTTAACCCCTGATTTTAAATATCCCCATGTTGAAGTAATAAATGATTTGATTCCCTTTTTGAAAGAAGAACATCGAGAAGAAATATTTATTATTGGAGGTAAGCAGATTTATAAACTAGCTCTACCATATGCTGATCGTTTATATATAACTCATGTGAACAAGGATTATGATGGCGATGTATTTTTCCCGGAAATAGACTTTGATAATTATTCTCTGATCTCTAAGAAAGAAGTTGGCGAATTAACATTTTGTATATATCAGAGGGTGAAATAGATGGTTTTACTAATAATTTTTAGCATTTTAGCTATATTAGCTGATACTCTCTTCGCTATAGCATTTTCTTGGGAATGGTGGCTTATCATTCCTATGGCTTTTGTTTTCTTTGCAACATGCGTTTTAATATATGCTTTGATATGCTGGCTGTTAGCAGTATTCATTCCTAAAAATGATACTAAGCCACCAAGAAAGTTTTATACTTTTATCACCCATATGACTTGTAGGTTCCTTTTAAAGATTTACAATGTTAAAATTGTTGTTGAGGGGAAAGAGTTATTAAAAAAATTAGGTGCCTTTTTATTCATCAGTAATCATCAATCGAATCTTGATCCTATCTGTCAAATTGCGTCGTATGACCGAAAGGATTTAACATATATCATGAAAGATGATTTCATGAATGTTCCAATGGTTGGTAATTGGTTATGCTCTTCAGGTCATTTACCTCTTGATAGAGTCAATAATCGCAATGCCATTATCACGATTAATAAAAGTGTTAATAGGATTAATCAGGGATATCCTATTGGAGCTTATCCTGAGGGAACAAGGAGTAAGAGTAAAGATCTTGGTGAGTTTAAGGATGGTCTCTTTAAGGTTGCTGTTAAATCTAGGGCACCTATTGTTGTAACAATTATTGATAATGCCTATCGAGTAAAATCACGTTTTCCTTTTAGGAGAACAAAAGTGCTTCTAAAGGTTTGCAAAGTTATCGATTATGAAGAGATCAAAGAGATGAATACTCATCAGATAAGTGAAATAGTTAGAAATATTGTTGTTGAGGAGTTACAAAAATCTCGTCAAAAATATAGTTGGTTAAATTAACACTGTGAAAAACAGTGTTTTTTTCATGAAAATGCATGAAAACGGTTTATGTTAACCAAATAGGGTTGATTAAGTTAACCTAAAGTGGTAAACTATTTATGGTGATGAAAATGATAACAGAATTTGGTAAAAAATTAAGAAAAATGCGCTTTGAAAGAAATGAAACCCTTAAGAGTATGGCTTTAAAACTCGAGGTTTCATCAGCTTTTTTATCAGCAGTTGAAAATGGGAATAAAGCTATTCCTTATGATCTGCCCATAAAAGTGATCAATAAATATCATTTAGTGGGAAAAGAATGTGATGAAATAATTTGGCTTTCCAAGGTGTCATCAGCTCATATCCGAGTTATGATGACAGATCTTGATACAACAAGAAGAAATCTAGCCGTTAAGTTTTCGAAGGAAATCGCTAATTTGGATGAAGAACAAGTAAATGAAATATATGAGATATTAAATAAAAAAAGGAGTATATAAGATATGGAAAAAGTAGAAATGAGCCCTGCTCAAAAAGAAGTTAATGGTTTAGTGGAAAATGGTTTAGTAGCCTTAGAGGAATTCAGATTGCTAGATCAGGAACAAATCGATTATATTGTTGCTAAAGTCAGTGTTGCTGCTCTTGATCAACATGGAGTTTTAGCATTACAAGCTGTTAAAGAAACTGGTCGAGGTGTATTTGAAGATAAAGCAACTAAAAATTTGTTTGCTTGTGAATATGTTGTAAATAATATGAGGCATTTGAAAACAGTCGGTATAATCAGTGAAAATGATGTTACTGGTATTACTGAAATAGCTGATCCTGTTGGAGTAATATGTGGAATAACACCAGTAACAAATCCAACATCAACAGTGATTTTCAAGGCTTTAATATCGCTTAAGACGAGAAATCCTATTATTTTTTCGTTCCATCCATCGGCACAAAACTGTTCTAAAGCAGC
>JAQUYR010000091.1 GCA_028691715.1 Bacilli bacterium
AATCACTTCTTAATGAAGTGATTTTTTATTTATGAAATATTTCATTTTTATAGGAAACACAATTTCGGCCATTATTCTTGGCATTATACAGTTGTTCATCAACTATTGGAATATAATCAACAGCTGTTTTTCCACTACTGACATCTAAAATAGCACAGCCAATGGAAATTGTTACATATCCAAGGTTAGGCGAATCAACACTTCTGATTTGGAGTTTTTCAACAACCTCTTTTACTTTTAAAGCCTCCTTAAGGAGTGACTTCTCATCGAGATCAACAGTAAACATCAGAAATTCTTCTCCACCATAACGGAATAGGTGTGGCATTTTTTCATAACACATCTGTTTTATCGCTAGAGCAATTCTCTTTAAGCAATCATCACCAGCAGGATGGGAATAATTATCATTATATAGTTTAAAATTATCGATATCAATCATCAATAGACCAACTTGAGTATTATGAAGTATCCATTCACCACGATTATCATCAACATATTTTTCCAGAGCATAACGATTTAAGGCTGTAGTCAATTGATCATTATATGATTTAATGGCTAATCGCTCATTCAATTCCTCAATTCGATATTTAGAAATATTCAATTTTACTGAATTTGTTTTAAAGAAATGAGAAGCAAAAAAGAAAACTACTAATACTAAAATGTATTGAGATAAATCATTTAAAGAATCCGAGGCAATTGTGAAATATGTATATAAGGTAGTCCCTAAGACATATAAATATATCAACAGATTATCCCAAAAATATATCAACGGCGAAACCAAGAATATTATTATGTAAAAATATGAAGCTGAAAATCCTAAAATTCCTTGATAGACATCGCTATGAAAATAAAAGCTCATCCCGGTTGCTATCAAAAAATAATAGATATTTATCACTATTCTCCCCTTTGTTATGGGTTCTGTTTTCTTTCTCGCTATTATATAGATCAGAGCAAACAAACTGGTAAAAATCAAAGTAGCCTCAGCAATCTTATTGAAATAAGCTCCATCACGAGCATAGTAATTTGTCAGAATATCACTAGTCACATAGTATATCTGAATCAATAGAAGGATGATAGCACTTGGTAAAATCTTAGCAACGACATCGTCCATTACCATATTTTCAACCTTTTTCTTTGTACTATCTGATAAATCCTTCATTAGATATCTCACTGAAAAGAAAGATAAAAGAGATGTTTTAATTTTCCTAATTATTTTTCTCATAGTTTTTAGTATTAACATGTGTTCTAAAAAGTTTTATTCATTCCATGTTAAATATCCTCTCATAATTTTATAATATCATATTTTGCTATTTATTTGTAATCATTATATCATAATTTATAATAAAAAAATATAAAAAAATGCTAAAACATGACAGTTTTAGCATAATATATTAGATTATAATCTTTTTTACCGCCTGATGCTCCTTGTCAAACCATGTTATCTGCTTTTCTACTTGTAAAGGATCTCCAGTTGTAGTTATGATCACTTTTCCGTTTCTATAAGAATCAGCTTCTAATCTATCTTTCACCAGTATTTCTTTTAAAAGTTTACTCGTCGGTTCACCACAATCTATTAGTTTGGCTTTGGGCAGAACTTTCGATATCTCTGAAGAATACAGGCCGAAATGGGTACATCCCAGAACAACAGTATCAATATTCTTGTCGCTTAAAAAATCGAGTTTATCCTTTACCAGTTTATATGAAAAATCATTTCTGAACTGTTGATTCTCAATGGCTGTCACAAATTCACTGCACTTCACAAAGTATTTCTGACCTTTTTTAAAGAGAAATTTACGATCAATTATTTTGTTATATGACTTAGAATCAATTGTTGCATTGGTGGCTAGAACAGCAATATTTTTATTTTTGCTCATCTTCAAAGCATATTTTGCAGTTGGTTCAATCACACCAATTACAGGAATATTAACAAAATTCTTCAAATGTGAGCTATTAGCAGTTGCTGTATTGCAAGCAATGACTATCGCCTTTACTTCTTGTGATAACAAGTACTTGGTTATTCTGGTGACAAGTGAGGCAATCTCATCTGGTGATTTTATGCCATAAGGACAGTTTAGAGTATCACCAACATAGATAAAATTTTCACTTGGAAAGGTTTCTATTAATTTGGAGAGAACTGTCAGTCCTCCAATTCCTGAATCGAAAACGCCTATTGGCTTGTTATTTCCCATAAAAAAATTTTTTCCTCATTTTAGCGATGAAGATGACAACAGCCAATAAATCACTTGATCCTCCAAAACTGATTTTTTGACTGATACATTCATCGGTTACTTCCTTTATTTTTATTATACTATAGTTTTTGATATTAGCAACCCTATTCTTGTAATAATTATACTTTTCTATACTTCCAGCTCTCTTTAAAAGTACAGTATCATCAGCTAAAGAGATTATTTTGATCAAGGTCATAATCAAGGCTTCATCGGAGAAATCAGGATAACTTTCCAATACTTTTAGGGCTTCTCTTACTACAGGAAGACCTTTGATAATTTCCCCACGAGCACCAAGAAAACCGTATTCCTTGTAAGCAAATGCTCCGAAGGTATTCAAATTGTTCAAAAATTCCTTTTCCAGATCCTTGCCTAAATATTCTACTGTTTCATATAGTTTATCGAAAACAAGATTATTTTTTAAAAGATAGCCAAAAGCACTCGCTACATATCCTAAAGAAAAAATTAGTCCCTTGTATGTGTTGATGTTATCAGTTGTCTTTAACATCTTTTCTTCGGCTGTTAGGCCAATTTTTTTTATTGCTTCAGTAATGTTATCTATTTGATTGCAAAAACCACTTATCAACATCAACGATAAATAAGGAGTGATAATCTCCTTAGAAATCATCATCAGACAATAATTCATATCTTTATGAGAACCACTGGTCTTGGAAGTCACCAATCCAAATTTAGGATCAAGGGCTAATTCAAGGCTTATCGATTCATCAATTATCTTTGTTACCTCTGCTTCCAAAAAATCGATGATGTCATTATACATTTTATTCTTTATCTCTTCTAGGGTATGGGCTTTACTGCGTATACAAATATAGGGATTCTCATCACAGATAAAGCATTTTCGCGATTTTATGTTTAAATCACGACGGCTTAAACTCTTAGTTTCATTCTGAAAAACATCAATATCGATGTATCTTCCTATAGCATCTGCCTCTTCTAAAGAAATTGCTGTCAGTTTAACCTCTAAGCGATTTTTTTCCTCTATTTCAAAAATATAATAAAAACCATCAAAATCATCATAAAATCTTTCATCTTTTACTGAAAATGTTGAATATATCCTCTGTCTCATAAGATTAATCAAAAAAGCACTTATATCTGTCCTTTTAACCTCTCCAGGCACATTAGCCTTTAAAGTTAAATAAACATTGTCCTCTTTCATCATTTCTTGAAGATTTGCTATCTCTCTTTCCCGAGCGGCTAAGATATCATTCATTTTATTTTCTCCTGAAGTAATTTTAAAGTAGTAGGCGGAACCAAGGGAGCAATTTTTATAAACTCACCCCTTTTATAATATTCCCTGACTAAACTTGCGCTGATTATAGCACCATTACTTTCTTTTCGTCTGATCTCAACAAGTCTATCTTGAAGCACTTCTTTCAATGCTAAATTGTATCTAGCTGTTACTTTATCAGTTTCAGCACCAACATAGCGTTTTGATATCGAAAAAATAGGCATAAAATATTTCATAAATATATTGGCATCAACCTTAGCCTCTTCTTTTACCTTATCAACATCTTTTTTTAAGAAGTATGTTGGGAAAGTCAAAGAGGAGATAATATATTTGGTACTCGGAATGACAACAACATTTTTTAGATGTTTAGTTCCTTCCTTTACCAAATAAAAACGTTCATCGAAACTGAAAAATGATAAATCTTCCTCCAAAACAAATACTATCACTTGGGAGTGATTTTTAGCGGCTTCTGTAATTAAATACAAATGACCATTGGTAAATGGATTGGCGTTGACAACTATCACTCCATTGTTTGTTGTAACTATCTTATATTCTTCTTTAATTCTCGTTAATACATCGATAATATTAAAATTTTTTGTCTCTAATAAACAAGTATTATCGACTGTGATAATCTCTTGAAAATTTAAATCAATAAATATCTTTTTATTTTCAGGTTTAGTAAATACCTGATAATAAAATATCCTTCTCTTAGAAAGAATACTAAACAACTGAGAAATCAAATAATTAGCAAGGTTTTCTCCCTGATAGTTACTAGCAATTGCTAAGTCTTTGATGATATATTTACTTGAAGAAATAGTCGCAATTACTTCATCATTATCTTCAATGTATAGAGTACAATCAATATTCTTTTCATATTCCAAATCATATTTTTCTAAAAATTTTGATACTCTTTCCTTTTCTATATCCAAAATAGCTTCTTTGACTAAGAATTTCATTTTTTATCCTCACATTTTAGATTTTATATATCGTATCAATCACTGTTCCATCGCGGTACATAACGACCCCAACTGGAGTATCACTA
>JAQUYR010000092.1 GCA_028691715.1 Bacilli bacterium
AAAAACCGACAACAATCATTCTTTGATTTCTTTCCCTATCTTTAAAGAATAAAAAAACTAAAACTAAAACCAATACATATTGAAAATACTGCGCAAAAAAAAGAACAAGCCAGTCAAAAAATATTGACTGATTGATTAAACTATTAATGTATTGAAAGATTGTAATTTCTAGTTCCATGTTATGAAGATTATAGCATACTAATCAAAACTTTTTAACGCTACGCATTAAAAATACGTCTTTCGTATTTTAACCATAAAAAAACCGACAAAGAATGTCTATTTTTAAATTGTGCGACAGGGGATGCTCTACATTAAGAACGTTGGAATTATACTCAACAACACTATGTCGGCGGTAAGGTGACTCATCATGCTATACTCTAATCCTTTTTTCCAATAGAGATAACCAAAGGCTATTCCTCCTATGCTGTTTAGCACAATCGCTCTTGTAACAACTAGTGGCGTTATCTCTGTTAGCGCTGAAGTTATAGGTAAGTGACCAATACTGAATAATATCGAAGATATTACGATAGCGGTCCACATTATTATACTATTTTTGGCAGGCTCTGTTGATTTACTAATTTTGGCAATTATCCACACAATCAAAGACATGGCAAACAATCTCATTAATATTTCTTCCACTATTCCTCCGTACAAAGATGCAAATAAAGTCTTCCATGTGGCAACTTGACCATTAACACCTATAAGTTGAGGCATATATTGACCAAATAACATATCACCAAAAGCAATCAATACGGCAGTCACTATCCCAATAGAGATTGTGAGTAGGAAAAAACGAGACCATCTTTTTTTAACTGAAATATTATTGGAATCAAATATTGTTAATACTGGCAAATTCAAACTTCGTGATAATTTTAAACCAAAAAAAATAGCAATTGATAAAAGAATGGCTGTTTGAGCAATGGCAGCAAAAATAAGAAGCGATAATGGTTGTCCAGAGGCTACTATAATGTCATTTTGTAATGTAAACGCATAAGGAAGAACAGACACTGCTCCCAAGATACCGGCTAGCCATAAGACTAAAAATTTGTTTTTCATAAATTAATAAAAATTATTTGTTTTTAAGCGCAACAATTTCCTTAACGCCTGTTAAGCGCCATACCATGTTCCTATCTTCTTCAATAATAATTTCTAATGGATCATTTTCTTCATAACCCAAAGCAGCTAAAACATTGGAAGATAGTTTTCTTTTTTTAATCAAATCAACAAAATCAGACCTTACTTTCTTCTTTTCATCGTCATTATTAATTTCTTCTAATTTTCCTTGTAAGGTAATAAATTTATAATTAGAAAAATCATTAGCATAGTTTTCAATTTCTACTGAAACATGAGGGTCTTTATGGAAATAATCTATTTTACGTCCATAGCGAGTTGGCAAAAAATAAAGAAAGCTACCATCAAAAACATAAATAAAAGGAATGATGTAGGGAAAACCGTCCCCGAAAAAAGCAATACGACAGATGTAATTTTCTTTAATTAAATCATCGTATTCATGTTTTTCCATACGAGGTATTTTAAAAATATTCATATATTTATCAGATTAATTTAACCCTGTTAAAAATAACCCATTAAGATGTTTTTAAACTAACTCTTTTGCAAACACAAACTTTTAAAAGCAATTCTATTATATGTTAATTATATTCTTTTTCTATAAAACCATCAAGTTATTTTTAAAACTAAAAACCGACAAAGTGTCGATTTTTAAAATTGGCTCACATGGCAGAAAAAATTCAGAACTTTTGATTGGATCAATGCTGTTGAAGATTTAGAAACCACAAATAAAGAAATTGACCATTTATTATCTTTAACCTAAATCGGTTATCAAAGTTTAAGTTTTTTAAGTATCCATTTTTCGACAACTGGACTCTTTGAAACCCCATTACATAACTTCATAATAAGATCTTGACTTATTGTGCCTTTTTTAATTTTTAATTTTTTATTTCTCATCTTATCCAATATCTCTTCCCTGGTAATGTTTTCTACTTTATTGCAATTAAATAAGGTTATATTCTTAAAAATCTTACATTCTTCTGGTGTCACGCTTACCCATGTTTCTTCTGGTAAACCGCTATATTCCACCATCTTCATTGCCTTAAAATCAAGACTTGTCGCACATAATAAAAACAATGATGAATCCTTAGGCGGATCATCATTAAGCACAATAAAATTATGAATACCATAAGAAATGTCAAAATAAAGAATGGAACCTTTTTTTATACTAATTCCAATCTCTATTTCATGTGGTATTTCCATAACATCATTTTCAATTCCAGCAGTTGTTATTTTGATAAAAAATTTCAAAAGATCTTTTTGAAGAACATAATTCTTCAGAAGACTCATTAAATATATTTTCAGGAAAATTTATTTCCCCTTCTGGGTTAAGAAAAAAATCTTCGTAATTCATCAATTCTCTAGTATTACCACCCTTAATTTTATTTTCATTTTTCTTCCATTCTGGAAATTTATGAGAAAAAGTCACTAGTGTAGAAGCTTTATATTTACCATATTTTTCATAGATATCTTCTATCGATTTAATATCTGTTTCAGAAAAAAAATCAAAATCACAATCCTTTATTGTTTTTATTCTATCCCCTTGTATTTTAAAATATCTTTCAATATATGACTTTTCCTTATCATCCCAAAAAACATTATTACCAACTAAATCCTTTGTATTAGAAGCAACTGGACCATAAGGCATCGCCCAGTATTGGTCATTTGTAATTAGTCTACCAAACTTTCTTAAATGATATCTATCAGCCAACCAAACAAGCTTAATCAATTTAAGTTTATCTATAGTTCCTCCTTCTTTTTTTGCAAAAAAATTAACAACCTGTATAATTTTTTTATATTCAAGTTTTTGCATGTTTTTATATTAACATATTATATCGAAAAAACAAAGATTATCAATTAAGTTTTCTGATAAATGGTTCTGTAGCTTTTTTTAATCTAATCATAGAATTTATCATTTTATCTTGAAGTTCCGGCCATTTATCCTTATTTTTCAATCCAACATTGTTAATTCTAAAAGCAATCCTTGAAGCTCTTCTGTTATTAAGACGCTCCCAAGATAATTTATCTCCAAACACTTCCTCTATCTTATCTTTATATTTGAAAAGTTCATCAAACCTTTCTTTATTGATATCTGGAAAATCTTTTCCTCGATCTAGATACACTTCTACACTAGAAGCATTATTCGCTATAACATAATTATATCCAATTCCCGCATGTCCAGCACCAGCACCGACCCAAGTATATATACAGGGAGACACATTCGCATGAAGCTTTGTTTTTTCTTTTGCTTTGTTTAACAATTCTGTCCAAAATTCTTTTCTCAAATGATGCCTCTCTGCATATGTTTTCTTTTCTTTTCCAATCTCTTTAATTGTATCTGTTGGTCCTTCAACAATAGTGAATAATGGCGCAGCTGTCGGATTGTCTCCTATCCTTATTGTCTCAAGTTTAATTATATAAAAAGCAATATCGTCTGGAGCATTTTCATTAAGCCAAGCAATAGCCTTTATATGTTCTTCTACTGGCTTACTTGTAATCCATATAGCTGTGTTTGCTTCTAGGTTTGCAAGATATGTCATTATTTGACCAAGATGAGAATGATCGGTTGGCTCTAATTGATTTTCAATAATTACCTTATGTCCATCATCATCTTCACAAAATAAATCAACTCTAAATGGACCGACTTTCTCTTCTCTAGATATTATAGATATATTAAAGCCAAGAACATCGCTTAAATAATCAATATGATCTTCTAACCACCTAGTAAAATCTTTATCTTCTTTTTTCCAAATTTCTCTTAATGGAACCTTATTTATTTTTTGAATACTTAAAGACATTTTTAAAATAATTATTTATTATTTTCTTCAAATAAATCATTTCCACAATGTGGACAAGTATACCCCGTTAAATCTTCCTGAACATTCCCCTCATTGTTTATATTTATGATTATATTTGTTAAATTCAAAATTCCAAACTTCTTACAATATGGACATTTGTATTCTAAAGTTTGAGATGTGTTTAATGGTGAAATATTTATTGGTCTAATCATATTTATAAAAAAACACCTCAAAAAGAGATGTTTTTATTAATTAACAAGTTATTTATTACCCTCTGACCTTTTTCTGTCTTCCGATAAAAAATATGCATGCTCACATGGCAGAAAAAATTCAGAACTTTTGATTGGATTGATGCTATTGGGGATTTAGAAACCACAAATAAAGAAATTAACCACTTATTATCATTAACATAATTATTTATTTAAAAAATTATTCCAACAGTTATAATCCCCCTTAGGAACAGCTAACATTAAAAATTTCCTAGGTCTTGTTAAACCCACATAGACTGTTCTTAATTCATCCACGAATAAATCATTTGCGGTGTGTTTTTTTAACATATTTTCATATTTCGTAGATCTGCCCTTACTATCTAAGATTACA
>JAQUYR010000093.1 GCA_028691715.1 Bacilli bacterium
TTATTGCTGTAGTAATTTATCTTTCTGGAGCATTTAAAAGATATTACACTGGAAGTTTGAACCATAAATTGTTCTATAATCTTAAATATAATTTTCTAACAAGTCTTTTTAAACAGGATTCTGATTTTTTTGAAGAGATATACTCTGGAGATTTGATAAGCAGAGCTACTGGTGATGTTGGGACAGTATCTAGGGTTTCAACGCATATGGTGTTTGCTCTATTTGATACAATAATGATGCTGATAATCAGTTCTGTCAGGATGATTAAGCTTAGTTTAAATCTTACTCTGTTAGCGATAATTCCTTTACCAATTATTTTTATTATCGTTATCTATCTTCGTCCGAAGATATCTCAAAATTGGCGTAAAGTAAGAGCTCAAGTAGGACACTTAAACAATCAGGTAATGGAAAGTGTTTCTAGTGCAAAACTCGTAAGAGGGTTTGTAAGAGAAAAAGAGGATGAGGAAAGGTTGACAGAAAGTGCTACTTTGGCTTATAAAATAGAGAGAAAATCGGTTTTATTGCGATCGGTTTTTATGCCAAGTTTTCGTATCATAACTCTGATCAGTATGGGAATTTCCATTGCTTATGGTTCTTATTTAATAATCCACCAAATGGATTTTACAGTGGGAAATCTCATCACATTTAATCTATATCTAGGAATGTTTTCTTCACCTTTATTTCAACTTGGAAATCAGATAACTTTTATATCTCAAAGTGGAGTTTCCTTTGATAGAATTAATGAAGTATTAGAAGCCTCCCCTACAATTAAAGATAATAAATGTGCTAAAGAGCTCATCGGTATAAAAAAGGTTGAATATCGGGATTTATCATTCAAATTTCCCAAAGATACCAACTATTCAATTGAAAATATAAATCTGACCCTTGAAAAGGGAAAGACGCTAGGGATTGTTGGTAAAACTGGTAGTGGTAAATCCACTCTAGTAAGGCAATTACTGCGACAATTTCCGATTACTTCTGGCGATCTATTGATAAATGATCGCTCGATAAATAGATATAAGAAGGAATCAATCAGACTTAACATCGCTTATGTTCCCCAAGAACATCTGTTGTTTTCACGAACAGTTCTCGACAACATTAATTTAGGTTTATCACCAGCTTCAATATATTCAACTGAAGAAGTTGTTAAGATGGCTGATTTTGAAAAGGATCTTCCCTTTTTACATGATGGCTTGAATACAATGGTTGGCGAAGCGGGGGTTACTCTATCAGGAGGTCAAAAACAGCGATTATCAATCGCCAGAGCTCTGTTAAGAAATAGTGATTTAATAATTTTTGATGATTCATTAAGTGCTGTTGATGGCATGACTGAATCCAATATTTTACGGAATTTAAAAGAAAATTGCTCGGAACAGATGAAAATAATTATAGCCCATCGCTTGACAGCCGTTGAATCAGCTGATGAAATAATCGTCATGGAAGCTGGCAAAATTGTTGAAAGAGGGACTCATAAACAATTGATGCAAAATAGAAAATGGTATTATGAACAGTATCTAATCCAGGAAATGGAGGACGGTAATGTTGAATAAAGAAAAACTACCATTAAATTACTCGACGACTACTATTTTAAAGCGAGTGTTTAAGTATGCTTTAAAAAGCACTTCATTGCTGGCGGTATCAATCATCTTTTTATTGATCTTCTCGGTTTTAGAAATAATTCAACCATTGATAATCAAGAAAATAATTGATGATGAATTATCAGGAGTTCAAGCTGTCTGGGTGGAGACGACTGATACAAAAGATTCGATTTTGTTTAAAGGCAATTATTATCAAAAAGATGATGACCTTCTTGTTGGAAATAGATACACATTGAGATATTTTGAAGAAACTGGCGAAAAGGGTCAATACATTTTTATAACTGGATCACTGGGAACAAAGGATAGTTTGATCAGATACACTGAAAACCAAGTGGTTGCTCAAAACGAAGAAGGAACCGAAACATCTTATGACTACATCGTTTTGAGTAGTGATGATATGTTGACTTTTTATGGTAACTCCTCAAAAATGATTGGATTTTGGCTATTGATTTATGCAATAGTGGCCATAGTAATCCTTGTTTCTAGGTATGTTGAAACTGTTAGTTTTACTTCAGCTTCAATGAGGTTGACACTAGATATGCGTAAGAGTGCTTTTAACAAGCTGAATCGTCTACCGATATCTTATTTCTCAGGTGAACCAAATGGAAAAACAGTTACTAAGATGATTTATGATTCTGAAGGAGTACGGGGTTTATATGAGGTAATATTCTCAATATTTAGTGCTATTGTTTCTTTAATCACTGTTTATTTTGGATTATTTGCTTTGGAACCTAAACTTGCCTGGCTTACATTCTTAGCCTTTCCTATTCTTTTTCTTTGGTTGACGGTTTATCGAAAAGTAATCAATAAATTCAACCATTTCATCAGAGAAATGAATTCTAAAATAAATGGAAAACTTGCTGAATTTGTTAATGGAGTAACAATCATTCAGATCTTCAATAAAGAAAAAGCGATGACTGAAGAGTATGATGCGATGTTAACCAAAAATTACAAGACAAAGATGAAACACCTAACAATAAATACAATTTTTGGTTTTGATTTGTTGATATTGATCAGGCGTTTCTTAGTTGCTTTCGTTTTATTATATTTTGGGTTAAAGTATTTTACTCCTGGAGTAGCAATTGTTGGAACAACAATATATGTGTATATTCAATATTTAGAAAAACTGGTCAATCCTATCTCAGAGATATTCTCTAATTTGAATTCTCTGGAGGATTCTCTTGTTTCAGCATCGAGAATCTTTGGCTTTTTGGATGAAAAGGAAGATGTGGGAATTGGTGAGGTAACAGGTGTTAAATTCAGTGGTGATATCGAGTTTAAAAATGTTACTTTTAAATATGAAGATGGAAATAATGTCTTAAATGATGTCAGTTTTCATGCTAAACCCAATAGTTTTATTGGTCTTGTCGGTCATACTGGAAGTGGTAAAACAACACTGATGAGTCTTTTAGAGAGATATTATGATCTAGAAGATGGCCAGATTTTAGTTGATGGAGTTGACTATTTGGATTATAGCAAACAGGATGTCAGAAATAATATTGGAATAATTTTACAAGATGCTTCCATTTTTGAGGGAACGATAAAAAGTAATGTTGCTTTTGGTATGGATGTAAGTGATGAAGAAGTAGAAAACATTCTTTTAAAAATAGGTGCTACAAAATTTGTTAATGTTTATCCAAAAGGAATCAACACTGAAGTTTCATATATGGGAGAAAATCTCTCTACAGGGGAAAAACAGTTAATTGCTTTTGCTAGAATCTTGCTTCGTAATCCTAGTATTATGATTCTTGATGAAGCAACAGCTAATATAGATACTGAAACAGAGAGTTTAATCCAGAAATCGTTGATGGTTTTATCAGAAAACAGAACAACATTTGTTGTTGCTCACCGTTTATCAACAATTAGAAATGCTGATGTAATTTATGTTCTTGAGGATGGAAGAATTGTTGAAAGTGGTAATCATGAACAATTGTATCATAAAGAAAATGGAAAGTATCGGGCAATGTATGATGCTCAATATAATAAATAAGGAGGGAAAAAATGCCAGTTATAATTGAACAAATTTTACAAGTCATCGGAGCTTTAATCGTCGGCGCTGCTGTTGGCTATGAAAGAGAAATAAAAAATAAACCTGCTGGGTTCTTCACTTTTACTCTTGTCTGTGTTGGCAGTTGTTTGATAGCAATCTTGCAAAAAAATCTTGTCAATGATACAACTGCTCAAATATTAGCTAATCCTGAATTAGCCAATGTCTTGAAAGTTGATCAAGGAAGAGTTATCGCTCAAGTAGTCAGTGGTATCGGCTTTTTAGGAGCAGGTACAATAATTCACAATCGTGGTAACGTTAAAGGTATAACTACAGCAGCAATGCTTTGGCTGGTATCTGGATTAGGACTAATGATTGGAACGGGAGGAATCAATAACTATATCATTGCAGCTACAACATCGATAATTATTCTTCCAATATCATTCTTCACAAGAAAATTGAGTGATAGTTTAGCAAGACACAGGAAAGTGAGAAGAATCAGGGTTATCTTTCAGGATTCTTATGAAAAACAATTGTTCGATAACTTGGCATCCCAAGGAGTTGTTGTTAGAAAAACTTATCTATTAAACAAATCAGTTCAGGATGATGTCCATTTAAAGGAATCAATTATTTATTTTAGTATTGCTACGAATAGAACTTTCGAAGATGTTCTAAATCAACTATCAATGCAAGAATATATTATTGAAATTTCTGAAGCATAAAAAATAAAAAGTCTTGAATATTACACTAATAAATGGTATAATACTTAAGACTTAAATTTTGGCCTTGTGGTGAAATGGTAGACGCGCTGGACTCAAAATCCAGTGGTAGCAATACCGTGTCGGTTCGAGTCCGACCAGGGCCACCATAT
>JAQUYR010000094.1 GCA_028691715.1 Bacilli bacterium
TCAAGTATGGATGTAGAAAATAAGTTTGAAGCTTAGATAAACTGGATAAACAAACTAGGCTCTAACATTGGAAAAATGACTTGACCCGTGTTATATTTAGACTTGTGAGCTTTTTTCCATGACCGTTATGGGCAATTTGCTTTATTAAATAGGAGAACTTGATTGAATAATAAT
This sequence comes from Bacilli bacterium, assembly GCA_028691715.1. Classification (GTDB taxonomy): domain Bacteria; phylum Bacillota_I; class Bacilli_A; order ML615J-28; family CAG-698; genus JAAYBG01. The sequence goes on from JAQUYR010000094.1 coordinate 175, forward strand.
CAGTGATAATTGAATGAAATGTACAAATAGATTATCTAATATTCTTTTAGAATCAGCAATTATTATTTTCCTTGTAAGATTATCGCTATTCTTTGTCCATCCACATTTTAATGATTGGGATGGAATAGTTCTTATAATTATTCTTATTCTTGTGATTCAACAGTTTGTATTAAGATCAATAATTACTCCGGTAGAAATCAAGATAAAAAGAAATAATAATAAACGAGACAATATTTTTTTGGCACTTGCAGTTTTTATATTTTTAATAGCGGTTCCAATTCTTGTAATAGAAGCAAAGACATCAGGTGGAGGTATGAGGGGATTAGCTACTGTTTTAATCTCTATCTTTTTAATTTTCCCAATAATATTGATTGTATACATTCCTTGGATTATTTGGTTTTTAATCCAATATGTTAAATTTCGTAAGCAAGCATATATAGATAATTATAAATCTTTTTGGATTACCATAATTCTTTTCGTTTATGTGAGTATTCATTGGATTATAGCATTTTGGCAAGGATATTAAATAAGTATAAAGGTTTTATGAAAATAAAAAATAAAAAGATCATCAAATATCTAATCTGGTTATTGATTTTTCTTTTCCTACCAAGTATGAACGGCTGCCAACCGTCTATAGGCTATCCTTTCAGCTCTGCTGTTAATCATATTTCGCATCATAGTGCAACTTCTATAATAGTTAAGTTCATACTTAACTCTGTCATTTATATATTTATCATAAAATTCATTATAAAATATTTCAATAAACATAAAATCCAATTAAGAATTTTATCATATTATGCAATTTACGAAGCCACTATTTCACTAATTATTTTAAAAGTACCCAAAGTTGAGTTTCTTAATTTTCTATATATTGGGCAGTTAACATTGTCATGGTGGACAAATTTAGGTATTTTCATCATAATAGATGCTGATGAATCAAAACATCAGATGTTTTATATCATATTACAGCATTTATTTCAATGTTATCAACAACACTTATCTTATATATTATTACATTAGTGATTGAGAAACTTATTGTTATCAACATGAAATTAAACGAACTGAATAAAGCAAACAGCCCACAACATTGGCAAAATGACTAATTCCTTGTTATATTTCCCTTGTTCGCTTTTTGCCATGACCGTTAAGTGCAATTCTAAATCTAATATGGTGGTCTCTGAAAATTATGATTGGAAATGAATACAAAAATTGATATATTATCGTAGTTCAAAATTACATGAAAAAAATGGAGAAAGATAATGGCATATGAATCAGTAGATAAATTACAAAATGCCCTTGGTGAAAAAGTATTTCATTACACGAAAGACAAAAAAAAGGCTGCCGGTAGAGCACTTGGCACAATGGTTGAGATAATTACTTACTATCTTCTAAAAACTTGGAAATTTAACAATTCTACCTCAATAGAAAGGGGTCTTGTTGAATATGGCAACGATGCAATTACCCACAATGTTGAATATTCGTTACATCCAATTGTCAAAGAATACGAATTAATTATACCCAATAATGGCACTTCAATTACTGCATCAATTATTCTACGTGCTCTTAGTGATAAAATTGATGTTTCAAAATTTACTAAAAAAAATAATAACCTGCTTGATAAGCATAATATTCTACGTAACGCATGTACAATTGGTGAATCGGTCGACTCTTTCTTGTTGACTAGTTTTAAAAAGATAAATAAATCGAATTACGAATTATTTGTATTTGAACAATTACATAAACCCTATGCTATGTTTGAATGTAAACGAGTGGGAATTGAAGATGGTATGAAGAAGGGACCCCAAACAATAGAAAAAGCGAAACAAGGCGCATATGTAGCTAGAGCAGCTTCTTCTCTCCAGAAAATAAGAACTGACTCTGGTGAGAAATATGGTATTATTTACCGTTCAAATAATGAACCTTATATTAAGCCTTACATTGAATTAATGGAAGAGATAATATATTCTAATGATTCTGATCTTTTAAAAAAATTCATTTTAACAGTTGGTGTTGTCAGCAATCATGGCAATTGGTTCACAGCAGAAAATCACAATAAGGAACTAAAAGTTTTAGCTCAATCATATGACTGGTTAATTTTTCTGACTGATAATGGATTAGCCCAATTTATTGACGACCTCCTACTCAACCCAATCCCAGAATATAAAAAAGTTCAAGATGCTTTTAGAAGTAGTTATGCCGCTGAAAAAAAGAGAAATGTATTTACAAAAGTAAAAATGGATTTTGAATCTGATGCAGTTTTACTTAAATATTTTAATGATAAACAAGACTCAATCGAAAAATGGTTTAATGTTATTGCTCCAAAAAACAAGACTATTACCGAATTGAAAAATGAATTAGCTGAATTAAGTAAAAAAAATTGGATAAAATTATTATGAGTGCAGGAAGATCCGTGAACTCACAGAGCCAAAGCTGGGGCACTCCAATTAAATATGTAAAAGCTGTTCGTAGTTTTTTTGAAGGTTCTATTTCGCTTGACCCCTGTTCTAATAGATACTCTATTGTCCAAGCAACAACTGAATTCTTGCTTCCTGAAAATGACGGTCTTAGTGAAGATTGGAACTTTCCTACAATATATGTTAATCCTCCATACGGCGCTGACAGGGAGAGAGGAACAACAATTAAAAATTGGCTCTCAAAATGTGCTTTAACTAATAAAAAATATGGTTCTGAGATTATAGCGTTAGTACCAGTAGCTACAAATACAACTCACTGGAAACACAGCGTTTTTGGGCATGCAACAGCTATTTGTTTTTTGTATGACACAAGATTAAAATTTCTGGAAAATGGGCTTGATGTAGGAAAAGGTGCCCCAATGTCATGTGCAATGATTTATTGGGGGAAAAACTATTCGAAATTTTATAGCATTTTTATCGAACACGGAGCTGTAGTTGACATTTCAAATTTACATGGCGAAGAAATTGGATCAACAAGAAAGCAACTAAAATTCAAATTTGAATAATATAATTTATGATTCATTTTATTAGCCTCGTAATATGTTTTTTAATTCCACCCTTAGTTACCGAGACCACCATAGAGATAGTAAGGATTACTAGTATGATTTAGAACAGCACTTAACATTGGAAAAATGACTTGACCGTGTTATGTTTACTAGTGAGCTTTTTTCCATGACCGTTAGCATCCATTTGTAAAATTGACTGGTTTGTAAGTGTGTGAAAATCTAAAATCTGTGTAGTATCGGGAACAATAAAATTTGCATTACCTTAAATATTTTGTTATATTTAAAGCAAATGGAGAGTGAAAAATGGCATTACCTATAAAATCCATACCCGTTCTATCGGGGCAAGTAGCAAAAGATTTTCAAAAGAAAATAGACGAGAATTTGAAAAATAGTCATTCTGTTGATTTTTCTAAACAGAAGAAAATGATGAAAGAAATTTTAAAACGCTCTAACCTTAAATAATCTTGTTTTTATATCAAAATTGTAAAATTGTTGCTTTAACCGAAAATCTTGTAGAATCAATATCCAAGTTTGATTGCGGTCATGCAGATTTGAATGATTTCTTTAGAAACGATAGTTTTAAGTATTCCAAAGAATTATTTGGAAAAACTTACTGTTTCGTTTTAAACGATAATCCCAGTGAAATTGTCTGTGCCTTTACGGTTGCTAACGACAGCATAAAACAAAATCAGTTACCAAGCAGCAGAAAAAAAATACTAACAGCTTCAATCCCAAGAGAAAAAATAATGCGAAGCTACCCGGCTGTTTTGATCGGAAGGCTGGGAGTTAGCACAAATTTTAAAAAGCAAGGTATTGGTACTGAATTGTTAGATTTCATTAAATTATGGTTCATTGATGAAAATAATAAGACAGGATGCAGATTTATAGTTGTAGATGCCTATAACGATGAATGCGTTTTGAATTTCTATAAGAAAAACGGGTTTGTATTTATGTTCAGTACCGAGGAACAAGAAAAAAATTATTTAAAGGTAAAGACTGATTACAAGCTACATACCAGATTTCTTTATTTCGACCTAGTTTTAATAAGATAATTCTCACACTTACCCTTTTCAATTAAGAATATTTTAGTTATTTTACAAACAGATGCTAACATTGGCTATATGACTTGACCGTGTTATGTTTACTTGTGAGCTTATAGCCATGACCGTTATGTCCAATTGCTACTTTTAAATCTTGTTAATCAAATTAAATTAAAGAATTCTCTTAGAAACTACTTTATTCATCTTTCCAAGTGTTAATATAATAAACTTCTTTCCCATCTGGTG
>JAQUYR010000095.1 GCA_028691715.1 Bacilli bacterium
GTGGTTCCTTGATCAATCGCTAAAACGTAATTTTTCATGTTTGCTCCTTCCCAAATATAAATTATTATTTCTCTTAAATATGATACCACAACTACACAACTTTTACAATAAAAAGCATGGTTTTATAACTCAAATAATTGTAATAATCACCATTTTCAAGATAATTTTATTTAAATTTATCTAGTCCTCTTGACAATGATAGAGTACTATGTTATACTTTTGACTATAAATACATTTTTAGTCAAATGAGGTGATATTATGCCCAAAGCCCTGACAGACTTTGAAAAAACAACCATTAAAAAAGAATTGCTACTAGCTGCAGAGGATAGTCTTCAACAATATGGAGCCAAGAAAACAACCGTTGATGATCTCGTCAAAAGAGTTAAGATTCCGAAGGGTACTTTTTATCTCTTTTATAAATCAAAAGAGATTCTATTTTTCGAACTATTTAGACAAAAGCACGATGATATCCAAAACCAATTTCTTAAGGCAATTGAAAGTATAAGAAATAATATTAATGTGAATACGATCACTAATTTAATGTTTAATATGTACAAAAAAATGGATGATTCTTTTCTTCTCTCTTTTGTAACCAGTGGTGATTTAGAACTAGTGATGAGAAAAATCCCCTATACTAACAGTGAAGAACATGCCAAGCAGGATAATTTTATAACCGAACAACTTTTTTCAATTCTACCGAATATGAATAAAAAAAGCGTTGAAGAATATAGTGCGGCTATGAGACTAGTATTAGTTTCAGTAATACATAAAAAAGAAATAGGACAGGACATTTTCGATGATGCCTTAAAATTAGCAATCAAAGGTCTTGTCATCCAAATGTTAAGTGAGGTCAATGATGATAAAAGTAAGTAATTTAGAATTTAGTTATACTAAAAATCCATATATGAATAATTTAAGTTTTGAAGTAAAAGATGGAGAAATTTTTGGTTTTCTTGGTCCATCTGGTGCTGGTAAAAGTACTCTTCAAAAAATATTAACTGGTGTTCTTTCAAATTATAAAGGAAGTGTAGTTGTCAATAATACCGAAGTAAAACAGGCAAAAGCCAACTTCTACGAAAATATTGGTGTTGACTTTGAGTTTCCTAGTCTTTATGAAAAATTAACAGCCGTCGAAAATCTAAACTTTTTTGCTTCTCTCTATTCAAAATCCCAAGACATTTCTAAATTGATAGAGAGTGTTGGCTTACAATTTGATGCTAATAAAAAAGTTATGGATTACTCAAAAGGTATGAAGTCTCGCCTTAATTTTATTAAAGCCCTTCTTCATAATCCTCAGATAATCTTTTTAGATGAACCAACAAGTGGTCTTGATCCAACAAATGCTAAAATTATTAAAGATATCATTCTTCAGGAGAAAGCTAAGGGAAAGACTATCATTTTAACCACCCATAATATGTATGATGCTACAGAGTTATGTGACCGGGTAGCTTTCATTGTTGATGGGAAAATTAGAATCATTGATACTCCTAGAAATTTAATCATGTCTAGAAAAAAAGCAATAATAGAATATAGTTATTTTGATAACGATAAAGAATTGACATCAAAAATCTCTCTTAATGAAACTGGGAGTGATAATATCCTTAGAAAAGCCATTTCTGATAATCAAATCACATCAATTCACAGCAGTGAACCGAGTTTAAATGATATCTTCATTGAAGTTACTGGCAGGACACTGGAATGAAACTAAAGAATCTTTTTTTAGGTGATATAAAGTTTCAAGTTAAATATGGCTTTTATTTCATATATCTAATTTTCACCTTGCTTTACATCGTTTCTCTGACTATTCTTCCAGCCGACTGGATTAAAGAGACATCCTGGATTCTAATCTTTACCGATCCTTCAATTATGGGTTTAGTCTTTATGGGGGCCATTGTTCAACTAGAAATTTCAGAAAAGACTTTCAACTCTCTAGCAGTTGCTCCAATAAAATCGAGTGAATATCTTTTATCAAAATTGCTATCTCTTGCTTTTCTTTCCCTTGTTGTCAGTTTAATTCTAGGAATATATGCTGGGTCTGTCTCCAATTATTTAACTTTTATAATAGGAATACTAATGGGATCGATAATTTTTTCTTCTATAGGATTAATTTTAGCCTTCAAATCGAAGTCGTTAAATCAATTTATTTTATATATTATTCCTATAATGCTTTTAATTATCCTACCAGGAATTTTTTACATTTTTGGAAAAGATAATCCTTGGCTTATTCTTCATCCAGGGATTGCAATTGTTGCCATGATATCCTCTAAAGGTTCTTTCGTCCTATCTCTGATATCCCTTACAATATGGTTAGGTATTACTTATTATCTTGCTTTTAAGATGGTGAATAAAAATTTGAAAAAGATTTGTGGTGAGAAGTGATGAAAGCGACGATGAAATCCTTTAAGATGTTAGTGACTCAAGTATCAAAAGATGGAATACTTTTAGTCGTTCTTTTTGCTCCAATACTGATGGGATTATTATTCAAACTTGGTGTTCCTTTAGGTGAAAGAATCATTGCTAGTAATCTTGGTAAAGAAGACTTTTTTAAAGACTATTATGTCCTTTTCGATTTGATGCTTGCGGTAATAACACCATATATGTTTTGTTTTGTTGCTTCGATGACAATGCTTGATGAATTTGATAGTAATATTATCAATCATCTAGCTATAACCCCAATCAGAAAGAAAGGCTATCTAATTTCTAGATTAATCTTTCCTTCAATAATTGCTGCTCTAGCCTCACTCATAATTTTATTGATATTTTCACTTAGCAAATGGTCTTTCACGATGATGATTATCATTTGTCTATTGACCAGTTTGATGAGTATTTCTGTATCTTTGATAGTCTTTTCCTATTCACATAATAAAGTAGAAGGAATGGCTATTGCTAAATTATCCGGACTAGTAATCATCGGTATGTTCATCCCTTATTCAATAGATAATAATATTCAATATGTTTTTTCCATTCTTCCTTCCTTTTGGATTGCTAAGTTTAAAATGGAACCTGGTATTATTTTCTTTTTATTATCTATGATATCATCCATAATTTGGATCATAGTTTTATATAAAAGATTCATTAAAAAATTGTCTTCATAAAAAAATGGTAGAAATAATCTACCATTTTTATTTTAAAATCATTATATTATCTGAAGAACTGCCACTTTTAGGTATAGAGCTTCATCAGCACCGACTAAAGTAGCATGATCTTTCCCCTGACCTCTAAGTTCAATCATCCTGGCAGTAACCTTTGCTTCAACAACACTATCTTTTATCATATCGAGAAAAAGATTTAGAGTCAAATGCTGGGAACAACTGCAGGTGATCAGATAACCATTTTTCCTCAATAGTTTTAAAGCAGCAATATTGATATCCATATATCCCCGATATCCTGCTTTTACTGTATCCTTGCTCTTAGTAAAAGCTGGAGGATCTAAGATGATAACATCAAACATCTTTTTATCCCTCTTAAAATTACGAAGTTGTTCAAAGACATCAGCAGTAATCGTCTCTATATTGGTAAAATTATTCATCTTTGCATGAAGCTCTACACTTTCAATCGCTAATTCGCTAATATCAACAGCGGTTACTGACTTTGCACCATACTTACTGGCACAAAGAGAGAATCCCCCGACATTGCAAAAACAGTCAAGAACTTCTTTTTGTTTTACATAGTATTTTAAATTATCACGATTTTCTTTTTGATCAAGAAAATATCCCGTCTTCTGACCATTTTCTAAATCAACAATCATTTTTAACCCGTTTTCAACAATCTCTACCTGAGGATTAAAGTTGCCATATATTGGTCCCTTGAATAAGGGAAGTCCTTCCTTTTCACGGACACCAACATCACTTCTTTCATAAATCCCCTTTGGTTGAAATATCTCAACCAGAATATCAATTATCATCTGTTTGCGAACTTCCATCCCTAAAGCTAAGAATTGGACTGACAAATAATCACCATATTTATCAACAATCAACGCCGGAAGTAAATCCGATTCTCCAAAGACCACGCGATAATTATCACTATATCCTAAAGACAGGCGATAATCATTGCTCTCTTTGATTCTATTATAGAATAAACTGCGATCTATAGGGGTTTCATCCCGTGTCAGAATTCTAACAATTATCTTTGAAGCATGATTAATATAGCCATACCCAATAAAGCGGCCATCATAAGCCTCTACTCTAGCAATACTTCCCTGAATATCATGGCCTTCAATCTTTTGAACTTCATTGGCATAAACCCAGGGGTGCCCAGCTAATATTCGTTTTTCTTCACCCTTTTTTAGAGTTAATTTATACATATTTTCTCCTTCAAGTAGTCATCTCTAAATTATATATAAAATGATATCACAAATCGCCTTAAATAACAATATAAAGATTTTGTCTTAATTTTAATCGTCATAAAAAAGGATTGAGCAACTAAAATTACTCAATCA
>JAQUYR010000014.1 GCA_028691715.1 Bacilli bacterium
AAATCAATCTTTTTACTACAGGTATTTACTGGGGTATATGTAACATGTTTCATTTTTATCACCTTTGTATATTTTACTGTAAAATGAAATAAAAGACAAGAAAAAGTTTATATAAGATAAATCTTTGATTTTTATTAGTTTTGCAGTATAATATTAAAAGGTGAAAGAATATGAAATATTTTGATTATACAGCAACAACTCCTGTTGATTCAGAAGTTCTAGAAACTTATATTAAAGTTCAAAACGAATACTTTGCAAATACAACATCACTTCATAGTTTAGGACAGAAGAGTAATGCTTTTTTTGAGAAAGCTCGTGAAGAAATAAAAGAAATTTTGGATTTGAAATCTCATGAATTGGTCTTTACCAGTAACGCTACTGAAGCTAATAATTTAGCCATCTATGGAATTGCTAAAAAATATCCTCAAGGAAAATTGATAACTACAAAAATAGAACACCCATCAGTTTATGAAGTTTTTAAGAGTCTTGAAAAAGAAGGGTATGAGGTTATTTACCTCGATGTTGATGAAAAAGGAATAATTGATTTAAATCAATTAGCAAGAGAACTCAATAAAGATACTATTTTAGTATCAATCATGTGGGTCAATAATATTACAGGTACAATTGAACCAATAAAAGAAGTTATTAGAATGATAAGAGAATATCCAAAAATTAAACTCCATGTAGATATAGTGCAAGGACTGGCAAAAGTTGTTCCCAATTTTGCTTTTAAAGATATCGATTTATTGACTGTCAGCGCTCATAAAATATATGGTTTAAAAGGAATTGGTGGCTTATTTTATCGAAGCAATATCGATTTATCAAAGAGACTTTTTGGTTCTAGTGCTCAGTATAAAGTCAAACCAGGAACTCTTGACTTAGCTTTAGTGGTTTCAATGTGTAAAGCAATCAAAAAATTCTATCCATTGACCGAGAAACATTATGAATATGTTAAGGAATTGAACTGTTATTTACGAAAGCAATTAGAGAGTTATCAGTTCATTGTGATAAATAGTCCTATAGAAGGTAGTCCTTATATATTGAATGTATCTTTTCCAGGGATAAATGGAGAGACAATCGTTCACACGTTAGAAGCAAAGGAAATATATGTTTCAACAGGATCGGCTTGTTCTTCAAAAATAAAAAAACCAGAGAAAACAATATATAGTATGACAAAATCAGAGATACTAGCAACAACAACTATTCGAATAAGTTTATCGCATCTAGTAACTTATGCTGATATTGACTATTTGATTAATGCAATAGGAGAAATTAAAAATGTATGATCTAATAATGGTGAGATATGGAGAAATGACTTTAAAGAAGAAAAATTATCGTCAGTTCTTACAAAAAGTAACCGATAACATAATTAAAAAATGTAAAGTCTTGCCTAAATTAACCTTTAGAAAGACTGATTATCGATTCTACATATATCTAAATGGAGTTGATTATCAAGAGGTTATCAATATTTTAGATACAATTGTTGGTCTTTGCTCCTATAGCTTATGTAAAAAAGTAGAACCGAATTATGATGATATTGCTTCTGAAGCGATAAAGATGATTGAAGAAGCAAAGTCAAAAAAAGAAGTAACTTTTAAAGTAGAAACCAATCGTGGAAACAAGTCCTTCCCAGCAACTTCAATTGAAATATCTCAGGAAGTTGCAAAAAGAATTCTTCCCCATGTTGAGGGCTTAAAGGTTGATGTTCATAATCCTGATATGGTATTATCGGTTGATTTGAGATATGAAGGAACATATATTTTTGTTAATTCAATCAAAGGTTTAGGAGGATATCCTTCAGGAATAGCAGGTAAAGGCTTATTAATGATGAGCGGTGGTATCGATAGTCCTGTTGCAGGTTTTCTAACAATTAGAAAAGGTGTCAATATAACAGCGATTCATTATGCATCACCACCATTCACAAGCGATATGGCTTTGCAAAAGGTTATCGACTTATTAGAAGTACTAGCTGGATATACAACCGATGGAAAAATTGATTTGCTTGTAGTTCCTTTTACTGATATTCAAAATGCTATTCATACCAAAGCAAATTCTATATACACGGTGACATTGATGCGAAGAGCAATGTATAAAATTGCTGACAAGATTTGCAAAGAGAAGGATATAGACATAATTATTAATGGAGAAAGTATAGGCCAAGTTGCTTCTCAGACTTTAGAGAGCATTAAAGTGGTAAACGAAGTTACTAATATGCCAATAATTAGGCCAGTGGCAACCTATGACAAAGAAGAAATTGTTGAGATTGCTCGTAAAATAAAAACTTTTGATATTTCTATTAGACCATATGAAGATTGTTGTACTGTGTTTGTACCAGAACATCCAATAATTAAACCCAAAATTGAGCATGTTTTAACTGAAGAAAACAAATGCGATTTACAGCCATTAATTGACGAGGCAATAAACCAAACAGCAACGATAATACTAGATTGTTTTAATAAGTACTCGGTTTATTCTCGTGACAATTTTAATATTTAAGAGTGATTTTTGTTTATAAGTAGTAATAAAAGGGTATTTATGTTATTATATTAACGAAAAAGGAGTTTTTATGGAAGAAGAAAAAATGACACCCAAAAACGAACTTGATTTAGAAGGAAAAACAATTGAAGAAGAGGTAATCAATGATTCTCGAGAATCAGCGATTTATAGGAGACTTCATGAAATAGACATTATTATTGAAGAATATGAAGACAAATTATACAATGAGGAAATCTATACAATTGAAGAGGAAGAAGCAAGAGCCTTAAGAAAGGAATATAACGAACTAAGATTAGAGCTAAAGGAAATTAAAAAGAGCTCTAAAAAGGATAGTGTTTGGGAAAACATTCCTATTTGGATGACAATATATGGACTCTTAATATGTATCTTAGGGGCCTATCCAATTGTACCAATGTTACCATTAAATATCCTGAATATAGTTTTTGGATATCTACCAGAAGCATTACAAACAAACTTTTTCTTCTACGCTCTTATGATATGCTATTCAGTAGTCTTATTACTAATAAGTTTCTTTATCTGGCTTTATGCTTTTAAGAATAAAGAGAAGAGAAAGATGTTTCTATTTTTGATGATTATTCAGTTCGTGATTGCCTTGGTATCATGCTTATTCTCATATCTATAGGGAAATATGAAAAAAATAACATCAATAAATAATGAATTTATTAAAGAACTTAATAAACTTCATGAAAAAAAAGAGCGTGATAAAAGGCAACAGTTCATTATTGAGGGATTTCATTTAATTCAAGAGGCAAAAAGATATTTGGATTTGGTACTGATTGTTGATGAAAAGGATGAGGTTGCTGGGATTGAAAATATTTTAGTAACAAAAGAAATAATTACCAAGCTTTCATTTACTAAGACACCTCAAAATATTATTGGTATTTGTCATTATTTTGATGAAAATCAATTGACGGGAGAGAGATTTCTAATTTTAGATAATGTTCAGGATCCAGGGAATCTGGGAACTTTAGTCAGAAGTGCTCTTGGATTTAACATTGATCAAGTAATCATGAGTATAGATAGTGTTGATATGTATAATGATAAATTCATCAGGGCTACTCAGGGAGCAGTTTTTAAAATGAGGATGATTAAAAGAGATCTCATAGAGGCCATTCTTGATCTAAAAGAAAGAAACGTCTTGATTATTGGAACCTCTTTAAAAGCAAGTATAGATTTAGATAGTTTGAGTAGTATTAATAAGTATGCCTTAGTTTTAGGAAACGAAGCCAATGGAGTCAGTGATGATATATTGAAATTGGTTGACACTAGTGTAAAAATAAGGACAAATAGTTTATTAGAGTCTCTGAATGTTGGAGTTGCTGGAGGAATAATCCTTTATTATCTTGATAAAAAACAAGAATAAATTATTTTTAGGAAAAAACTTTGACTTTTTTAGGGCTTTATGATATACTATGTTTAGAAAGTATTAATTGAGGAGTGAGATTATCTCACTCCTTTAAAAATGGTGTTGTATGGAAATTGTTGATAAAGCTTTGATATTGGCGAGGCGATGTGCTGAGAAATTACAACTAGATATCGTTGAGGTTGAATATGTCAGCGAAAAAGGGTTGAAGATTCTTCGAGTTATTGCTGAAGACAAAACGGGACTGACCATTGATCAGGCAACAGATTTAAACAATTTAATAAGCGATGAACTCGACAAAGAAGATTTCATTGATGAAGAATACTATTTAGAGGTTTCTTCACCAGGAATCGAAAGGGAATTGAAAAAGGAAGAAGACATAATTAAGTCATGTGATCAATATATTTGTGTTAATACATATGAAAAAGTAGAAGGGTTAAAAGAACTGTACGGCTATTTGAGAAAATATGAGGACCAAAAAATATTTATTGATATAAACATTAAAGGGAAAAACAAGATTCTTGAAATCCCCAAGAGTAAGATTAGTAAGATAAGATTAGCTGTAAAGTTTTAGGAGGATATTATGATCAGCAAAAATTTTTTTGAATCACTTGAAAGTGTAGCTTTTGAAAGAGGTTTAGATATTCATGATGTTTTAGATAAGGTAGAAATAGCTATAGCTGTTGCTTGCCGCGACACCGAATACAAAGGTGATATCAAAATGGAATGCGATTTTGAAAAGAAAAAAATAAAGGTATACGACTATCGATATGTTGTTGAAGAATTAACCGAGGGAAATAAGGGAGAAATTCTTCTTGAGGAAGCGCAAATGCTTAAGCCAAAGATCAAAGTCGGAAGTGTTATTAAAACAGAAGTTAATTTAAATTCTTTTGGCCGTAAATCTGCTAGCAAATTTAAACAAACATTGCTTAGTGGATTAAAAGAGTTAGAAAGAGATGAAGCTTATAGCTTTTTCAATGCTAAAGTTGGTGAAATTCTAAATGCCAAAGTGATAAACAATATGAATGGATTCATTACTTTTTCTATTGGTAAGAACTGTGAAGCAACTATGCCAGAAACTGAAGGGCTTCCAGGGGAGAACTTTGTCATTGGAGAGAGTAAAAAAGTTTATATAACAAAAGTAGAGAAAACAACAAAAGGACCAAAAGTATTTCTTTCCCGTTCAAACAAAGAAATAGTTAAACGCTTGTTTGAACTGACCATTCCTGAAATTGCTGATGGTTCAATTGAAATCATGGGTATTTCTCGTGACCCTGGTAGTAGAACAAAGGTTGGAGTTTTATCTTTGAAACCTAATCTAGATCCAAAAGGAGCTTGTGTTGGTCAAGGAGGACTTCGTATCAGAAGTATTAATGAAGATTTAAATAATGAGAAAATAGATATTTTCACATGGAAAGATAACCCAATAGATTTAATTGCTGAAGCCCTGCTTCCTGCTCGTTCATTAAGCGTTATCGCTGATGAAAAAACAAAGAGAGCTTTGGTCATAGTCAAAGATGATCAATATTCATTAGCAATAGGTAAGAGTGGACAAAATGCTCGTTTAGCAGCTTATGCTACTGATTGGCGAATTGATATTAAAAAGATATCAGATGCTACAAAAGAAGGAATTGAATTTCAATATAATGTAGTTCAAAAGTAGGAGGTGTAAAAATGAACAAACCTAAAAAAGTTCCCATTAGAAAATGTGTTGCTACAAATGAACAATATCCTAAAAAAGAAATGTTTAGAGTTGTTCGTACACCTGAGGGAAATATTATAATTGATGAAATAGGCAAAGCCAATGGGCGCGGAGCTTATTTAAGCAAGAATGAAGAAGCTATAAAGTTAGCTCGCAAGAAGAAAATATTGGATAAGCATTTAGAAGCTGTTGTCCCCGAAGAAATCTATGATTTGTTATTAGCGAAAATAGGTGGTAAGGGTGACAAATGATGAAAAATTATTAAATCTTTTAGGATTAGCTTTTAAAGCACGGAGAATTGTTACGGGAGAAGAGAATGTCATTAAACTTCTCCAAAGTCAAAAGGCAAAGATTGTTTTTGTGGCCAGTGACGCTTCACTTAGAACTATTGATAATTTCAAGAGAAAATGTTTTTTTTACAATGTTCCGGTTAATTTTGACTATACCAGCCAACAATTAACAAAAGCATTAGGAAAAACATTAGTTAAAATAATGGCTGTTATTGATCAAGGGTTTTATGAATCTTTGCAAAAACTTTTAGAACGAGGTGAGACTTATGAAAGTTAAAGAAATTTTAGAAATATTAAAAGTTCCTCAGGAGGAACTGATTGGGAAACTATCCAATGTTGGTATTGAAGCTGATTTGGAGACTGATATTCCTAGTGATATAATAAAAAAGCTGAGTAAATTATATAAAGTAGATATTAAACCAGTTAAAATAAAAAAGGAAAGTACTCCCAAAGCTCCTGTAAAAGAAGAAAAAGTTTTGGAAACAAAAAAAGAAGAGGAAAAAGCTCCTTTAATTGAGGATGAAAAGGAATCTGAGATTGAAGAAGAGGTTAAGGAAAAAGTAGTAACTACTTCACCTAAAAAGATAGAGGCTAAGCCAACAGTAAAAAAAGAAGAAAAACCAAAGCCTAAAAAAGTTGAAGAAGTTGATGTTGAATTAACAAGAGTATATGATGATACATATAATGATTATGTTAAAGAAAACAAGGAATACACAAGGCTAAAGAATGTTAAAAAGAAACAAAAAAATCGTCAGGGTCGTCAAAGAAATGTTAACGATGATAAAAAAGAAAGGGCCAATGTTTTATATTTTATTCCTGGAATGAATGTTGCTCAAATCGCTGACGGATTAGGCATAAGTTATGGCGAGATTGTTCGTAAACTAATTGATTTAGGATTTATGGTTTCAGCAACTCAAACTTTGGAAAGAGATGTCATTGAGTTACTAGCTGAGGATTCTGGCTTCACTTTAAAGGATAAAATTTCAGAAGATGTTACAAGGTTTGAAGAAATAGTTATTGAAGATGATGAGAAAAATTTGGTTGCTAGACCAGCAATTGTTACAATAATGGGTCATGTAGATCACGGAAAAACAACATTACTAGATACCATAAGGAATACTAAAGTTGTAGCCAGTGAAGCTGGTGGTATAACTCAGCATATTGGTGCTTATCAGGTTAAGAAAAAAGGTAAGACAATTACTTTTATCGATACCCCAGGGCATGCTGCTTTTACAGAGATGCGAGCTAGAGGTGCTCAGGCAACAGATATTGTTGTTTTGGTTGTAGCAGCTGATGATGGTGTTATGCCTCAGACAAAAGAAGCAATAGAACATGCCCAAGCGGCTAAAGTTCCAATTATTGTAGCCATCAATAAAATGGATAAGGCTAGTGCTAATCCAGATCGTGTTAAGCAAGAATTGACATCTTATAATTTAATTCCTGAAGAGTGGGGAGGATCGACCATTTTTGTTCCTATCTCAGCCCTAACAGGTATGGGTGTTGATGACTTACTGGAGATGATTGTTTTGACAGCTGATATTGAAAATTATCGAGCAAATCCTAATCGTTTAGGAGTAGGACTGGTAATTGAGGCTAAACTTGATAAGGGAAGAGGCCCAGTGGCAACTTTACTTGTCAAGAATGGAACGATTAAAATAGGTGATCCAATTGTTGTTGGTAATACCTATGGTAAAATAAGAGCAATGCAGGATGAAACAAAAGCCAGCATTAAATCAGCAGGACCATCAAAAGCAGTAGAAGTTACTGGTCTAGAAGAAGTTCCTCAGGCTGGTGATAGCTTTATGGTTTTTGAAGATGAAAAAACGACAAGATTAATCAGTGAACAGCGAACCAACAGGGCTTTCGATTTGGAAAAGGGTGTTGGGAAAGAGATAAATTTGGCGGGTTTATTTGATCAGTTGGATGACTCTCAAAAAGAATTGAATTTAATCATCAAAGGCGATGTTCAGGGATCAATTGAAGCTTTAAAAGGTTCTTTGGAGAAGGTTGAAGTAGAGGGTGCTAAAATTATTGTTGTCAGAGCTGGAGTAGGTGCAATTACTGAAACCGATATTGCTTTGGCAGTAGCTTCAAGAGCAATCATTATTGGATTCAATATTCGTCCAAATGCGACAATTTTAAAGCTTGCTAAAGAAAAAAAGATTGAAATTAGATTATATAATATAATTTATAAGGTTTTAGAGGATATCCAGGCTGCGATGGTTGGTATGCTTGATCCTGTATTTGAGGAGAAAATTACTGGCGAAGCGGAAGTAAGAACAATCTTTAAAGCTTCTAAAGTCGGAACTATAGCTGGATGTTATATTACAAATGGATATATTACGAGAAATTCTGATATTCGTTTGATAAGAGATAGTATAGTTATCTATGAAGGAAAACTTTCTTCATTAAAGCGTTTTAAAGACGATGTTAAAGAGGTTAAATACGGCTATGAATGCGGTATGACAATTGAAAATTATAATGACATTAAAGAAGGCGATGTTATTGAAGCCTATGTCATGGAAAAAGTGAAATAATGAAACATCGCCAAGTACGCTTAGAAAAGATAATGGAAAAGGAAATTAGCCGAATTCTATTAACGGAAGTAAAAGATGAAAGGCTAAAATTTGTTACCATTTTTAGAGTAGATTTAAATCATGATTTTTCAGTTGCTAATGTCTATTTTTCAGTAATCGGAAACGATGAGCAAAAAGAGGCAACAGCTAAAACTTTAGAAGAAGCCAAGGGATTTATTAGAAGCGCCTTGGGAAAATTTCTTGAAATAAGGAAAGTTCCTGAATTGCGGTTTAAATATGATAAATACGGAGAAAGAATTGAAGATATTCTACAAGGCTTAAAAAAATAGCCCCTTGTGGCTATTTTTTTCAAATTGAGGTGATTAGATGGTGGACAAGGAAAAACTAAAGAATTTACCTAAAAGTCCTGGTTGCTACATCATGAAAAATAAAGATGGTGAAATTATTTATGTTGGTAAAGCAAAGAATTTGTTTAACCGCGTAAAATCGTATTTCATTGGTAGTCATGATGGTAAAACAGCAATTATGATTTCACAGATTGAGGATTTTGAGTATATCATTACTAACAGCGAAACAGAAGCTTTCATTTTAGAAATGAATCTCATTAAAAAGCATCTCCCTCATTACAACATTGATTTGACAGATGATAAGAGATATCCCTATATTTGTGTTTCTCAGGAAGAGCATCCGCGAATTTTTTATACAAGAGAATTAAATAAAAAAGCTAAATATTTCGGACCATATCCCAATGCAACAGCTGCTAGGGATGTTGTTGATATTTTGAATAAAGTGTATCCTTTAAGGAAGTGCTACAAACTTCCAAAAAAGGAATGCCTGTATTATCACTTAGGGCAATGCCTTGGTCCTTGCATTAATAAAGTTACTAAAGATGATTACGAAAAGATTCTCGGGGAAATTAACGGCTTTTTAAAGGGAAATAGTAAAGAAAGAATAAAAAATCTCGAAAAGAAGATGAAAGAGGCCAGTGAGAGTCTTAATTTTGAAAAAGCGAAAGAATATCGAAATATGATCTGGAATCTAGAGACAGTTGTTGAAAAGCAAAAGATGGAACTGGCAATTAATGATACTGATATCTTTGGTTATGTTGTCTCTGATAATCATATAAGTATTCAAATTTTTCACATTCGTGATTACCGGATGGTTGAAAGAAATGGATTCTTGCTTGAGATAGCTGATAGTGCTCTAGAAACATTTATTGATTTTATCAATCAATTTTATCTGTTAGCTGGTAATCCAATACCAAAAGAAATTTTGATACCAAAAGCTGATATTTCAGCATTGGATGAACAGCTAAGAAGTATTATTGCAATTCCTCTTCGGGGCAAGAAAAAAGAATTGGTTGAATTAGTCAATTTGAATGCCCAAGAAAAATTAAACATATTGTTACAAAAAGAAAAAAACAAGTATTCTCGCACTGAAGGAGCTATTGTTGAGCTTGGTAAATTATTGAAAATCAATTCTTTGAGTATTATTGAAGCCTTTGATAATTCTAATATACAGGGTACAAGTAGTGTCAGTGCTATGGTTTCCTATAAAAATGGAATCCCAGATAAGAATCAGTATCGTAAGTATAGGGTGAAGACCATCAAAGATGCTGATGATGTTCATACTATGGAAGAAGTTATCGGAAGAAGATACTCTAGACTTAAAAACGAGAATAAGAAATTACCAGATTTAGTCATTGTTGATGGTGGAAAACCCCAAGTTAATGCTGCAAAAAATGCATTGTTATCTATTGAACTTTCAATTCCAATTTTGGGATTGGTTAAAGATGACAATCATCGTACAAGAGGTTTATTTTACAATGATAAGGAAATACTTATCGATAAAAAAAGTGGTTTATTCTTATTCTTAGAAGCTCTACAAGATGAGGTTCATCGATATGCTATAACTTTTCATAAGACAGTTCATTCCAAGAATACTTTTGCCTCGGAAATTGAGAATATCAAGGGTATAGGCAAGGTCAGGAAAAGAGCTATTTTGAAAATCCTTGGCAGCGAGGACTTTGTTAATAAATTAAATGAATTACCATTGACCGATGAACAAAAGCAAGAAATTATAAAAAAATATCATAATTAGTGAGGATAAAATCTTTAGATGTTTTAAATAGATTTTATGAAAGGTGTAATATGAAAATATATGGCAAAGTTTTAAAAGTTTTTCCTGATGAGAGAATCCTGAAAATTGAATATAAAAACAAAATCTATTGTTTATATATGACGAGAAAGACCTTTAAGGATTTTGGACCATATTTTTATAAACGTCCTTATATATTTGTTGAAATTGGTAAAGATATCAACAAATATGGAGAGCATTACGGTTATGAAGTAATCTCTTTTATAAAAGTAGTTGAACCATCATATCGTGAGCGAAGGATTTATTACGATATCAAAGAGATAAAGAAAGATATAAAAAAACTGATTAATAAGACAAAAAACCGAATGTTTCTCGATTTAGAATTTTCTCTACCTGCTTTTTATCAATCTGTTCCTCACGTTGCTGAAATAGTTCAATATGGAATTGTTATAGAAGACAATGCTGGCAATATTATTTTTAAGGATAGTAATTTGGTTAAACCAACAAAAAAAGTAGGGATTAACTCTAGAACTCTGACATTTATATCTCGAAAAAGAGAAGAATTTAATGATGCTATTGATTATAAAGTTTTCTATGATATTCTAAAGAAGTGTATGACTAAGTATAATGCTAAGGTTATAGCATGGGGTAAAAGCGATATTCTAATGCTTGAACAATCATTTTTTGTAAATAAGATTAAACCACTTGGAATTCGTAAAAACTATATAAATTTAATGCAGGTAATCAAGAATTATTATAATATCAAAGAGGATTTGGGATTATTTAACACCTATCAGGAATATTCAAATAAAGAACCTGAGGAACAAATGCACGATGCTTTGGAAGATGCATTGGTAACCAGAGAAATATATAGAATATTTAAAGAAAAGATAAATAAGGAAAAACAGGAATAAATCTAAATAAAAAAACCTCTTAGAATTGGGCATAAAATGAGAGGTTTTATTTAATTTAATTTGATATCATTTATGTAAGGAGTTGGTAGAAGTGGATTGGATCTTAAGGCTAAACAAAGCGATTGATTACATTGAAAGCCATTTGTGTGAAGAAATTGACTATAATGAATTATCTAAAATTGCTTTTTGCTCATCTTATCATTTTCAAAGAATGTTTGCTTATATGGCAGGAATAACGTTATCCGAATACATTCGTAAAAGAAGGATGACAGAAGCGGTAAAGGATTTACAAAACGGAATCAAGGTTATTGATGTTGCCTTGAAATACGGGTATGAATCACCAACCGCATTTAATCGAGCATTTAAAAATGTCCATAGTTTTGCCCCATCACAGGCTAAAAATTTTGGAATGTCCTTTAAGATATTTCTACCTATCAGCTTCAAATTGGTAATCAAAGGAGAAGCAGAAATGAATTATCGAATTGAAAAAAGAGAAGCCTTTAGAATTATTGGCGTAAGTAAAGAATTAACAAAAGATATCGAAAAGAATTTTGTTGATGTTCCTAAAATGTGGAACAAAATGTCAGAAAACGGGACTGTTGGGAAAATAGTTTCTTTTATGAAAAATAAACCACAAGGATTATTAGGTGTATGCACATGTGGAGACGAGGAAACGTGGAAATATTTTATTGCTGTAGCAAATGATAAAGATGTGGTTGAGGGATTTGATGAATATATGATTCCAGAATCAACTTGGGCTATTTTTAGTGGAGAAGGAGTAATGCCTTTAGCCATTCAGGAATTACAAAAACGAATAGTGACTGAATGGTTACCTACGTCTGGGTATGAATATACCAATACTCCTGATATGGAAGTATACCTTAATAGTGATCCAAAGAATTCTAAATTCGAAGTGTGGATACCAGTAACTAAGAAATAAAAAAAGAGTTCTAATCTTTTAAAGATTAGAACTTTTTTATTCCCATTCAATTGTTCCTGGGGGTTTTGAAGTTATATCATAAACAACACGATTGCAATTACTAACTTCGTTAACAATTCTATTGCTTATTTTCGCAAGAATATCATAAGGAATTCGTGACCAATCGGCGGTCATGCCATCAATACTGCTGATGGCTCTAATCGCAACAGCATAAGCATAGGTACGTTTATCTCCCATAACACCAACTGTTTTAGAATTGGTGACAACAGTGAAATATTGCCAAATATCTTTGCCGAGATTGTTATTTTTAATCTCTTCTTGAAGAATGTAATCACTATCCTTAGCGATTTCTAATTTTTCTTTAGTTATTTCTCCAATTATTCTGATTCCTAGACCAGGTCCTGGGAAAGGTTGACGAGAAATGATATCTCTGTGAAGTCCTAGGGAAAGACCTAGTTGTCTCACTTCATCTTTAAACAGCTTATTCAAAGGCTCAAGAATTTTAAATTTCATGTCCTTTGGTAAGCCTCCAACATTATGGTGAGACTTTATGGTTTCTGCTGTTTTCGTCCCTGACTCGATGATATCAGTATACAATGTTCCCTGACCTAAAAAGGCGTAATCTCCAAGCTTTGATGATTCTTCATTAAAGACATTGATAAATTCTCTTCCGATGATTTTTCTTTTTTGTTCGGGATCTTCTATTCCTTTTAGAGCATTTAGAAATATATCTTCAGCTTCAATTTTAATGACTTTTATATGATAGATATTGCTGAACATATCCATAACCTGAGAAGCTTCATTTTTCCTGAGTAAACCGTGATCAATAAACATACATGTTAAATTATCTTTTATGGCCCGATGAATTAGTACTGCTGCAACACTGGAATCAACTCCTCCAGAAATTCCCATAAGTACCTTTTTATCTTGGACAATTTCCTTTATTTCTTTAACTTTGGTTTCGATATAACTATCCATAGTCCAATTACTATTTGCATTACAAATATTAAAAACAAAGTTTTCCAATATCTTTTTACCAAAAACTGTGTTCTGAACTTCAGGATGAAATTGGACTCCATACAATTTTTTGTTTGCATTCTCAAAAGAAGCGATGTCACATGTCTTTGAAGAAGCAATGACTTTAAAATCTTCTGGAATGGCGATTACTTTATCCTGATGACTCATCCAAACGTCTTGTTTAAAAGGAGTAGTATTAAATAGTAAAGACTCATCAATTAATTTTATTTCTTGTCGGCCATATTCTTTGATAGAAGAGGCTTCTATTTTTCCGTTAAAGCATTTAGCGATGTACTGCATCCCATAACATATTCCAAGAACAGGAATATCTAAATTGAATATCTCTTTATCACAGATTAAAGAATCTTTTTCATATACAGAATGAGGACCACCACTAAGGATGATACCCTTTATATTTCCTAAAGATAATAAATCTTTTACTGAAGTGGTATTGGGAAGAAGTTCACTATAAACACCCATTTCTCTTATTCTTCTAGCGATTAATTGATTATACTGACTGCCAAAATCTAAAACTAAAATTTTATCATATATCATATAGTACCTACTGTTTCATGTAATTTGGAGCTTCCGTTGTTATCTCAATGTCATGAGGGTGGCTTTCTTTTAAGCCAGCACTTGTTATTTTAATAAACTCCGATTTTTCTTGTAATTCTTCAATTGTTTTTGTACCACAATATCCCATTCCTGATTTAATTCCTCCACATAATTGGAATATCGTATCAGATAATTCTCCTTTGTAAGCAACACGCCCCTCAATTCCCTCAGGAACTAATTTTTTAGCTTCAGCTTGTTGATCTTGGAAATATCTATCAGCTGAGCCTCGGCGCATAGCGGCTAAAGATCCCATGCCAACATAGACTTTAAATTTTCTTCCCTGATAAATAACCTCTTCACCAGGAGATTCTTTGCATCCAGCAAGTACTGAGCCCAGCATAACAGTATTAGCACCAGCAGCTAAAGCTTTGACGATATCACCTGATAATTTAATACCACCATCAGCAATCAGAGGGACATTTTTTGTTTTAGCGTATTCATAGACATCATTTACAGCAGTAATCTGGGGAACACCAACACCAGCAACAACTCTTGTAGTGCAGATACTTCCAGGACCTATTCCAACTTTTAAGGCATCGGCTCCTGCTGCTATTAATTCCTGAGCAGCTTCTTTAGTGACAATGTTTCCAACAACAACATCCAGATTAGGAAATTCTTTTTTTATGGTCTTCAGGGCCTCAATGATGTTTTTAGAATGGCCATGAGCACTGTCAATAGTAATAATATCTACTCCAGCCTTTACCAGTGCTGAAACTCTTGCTAGCATATTAGGAGCAACACCAACAGCAGCTCCAACTCGTAGTCTACCTTTGCTATCTTTTGTGGCATTGGGATATTGAAGAACATTATCGATATCTTTCGATGTGATTAAACCGATTAGTTTAAAACTATCATCGACGATTGGTAGTTTTTCAATGCGATGTTTCCAAAGAATATATTTTGCTTCTTCTAGAGTGGTTCCTGATTTTGCTGTTACAAGATTATCTTTAGTCATAACCTCTGTTACTAAAAGATCAGAGTTTTTTAGATATTTTAAATCGCGATTAGTAACTATTCCAACAAGCTTATTGGTATCGTCAACAATTGGTAAACCACTTATTCGATAAAGCGACAAAATACTTTCGGCTTCTTTTACAGTGCTTTTCACATTTAATGTAATCGGATCGGATATCATTCCCGATTCGCTTCTTTTAACAATATCCACTTGATGGGCTTGTTCTTCTATGCTCATATTTTTATGAATGAAGCCTAGACCACCCTCTCTAGCAATAGCGATCGCCATTCTAGAGGTGGTGACAGTATCCATTGCTGCAGATACGATGGGAACATTGAGAGTAATTCTGTTTGTCAAGCGTGTTTTTAAAGAAACCTCGCTGGGTAAAATCTCTGATTTCTGAGGAACAAGTAAAACATCATCGAATGTTAAACCTTCCTTGATTTTGCTTTTTAAACTCATGCTTTTCTCCTTAAATTTAAAATAAAAGTCCTATTCATTGATAGGACATACTAAAAAGAAATAAAACACTCTTATTATGTATGTCTTAGTACCTATTTTCCGGTTAGGTGTAGAAACGATTGATCCATATTATCAATCATATAAGACTCTTTTTCTATGTATTATACCACAAAAAAATAAAAAAGCACCTTAAAAACGTTTTTTGTAAATACGAATAGTGAAACTTACGGTTATTTCTAAAGAAGAGATCAAGGAAAGCTTAGCATAATCACTGGATGATGTCCTGTAAAAATAAGGAGTCATTTTATAGAGATTGTTGATATCTTCAGTTTTAATGTTTATCTTATATTCTAATTTTTCTTCATCTACCATTATAAAGGATGATAGTAAATATTCTTTATCATTGTTTAGATAAGGTTCAGCATAAAGCACTTTTTTTAATTCAAAAAGATGATTTGTGTTTGCTGAAACAACTATTAGTAAACCATCATTTTTAAGGACACGAAAGAATTCATCATTAAAATAGGGAGCAAAAACATTCATCAAGATATCAACTGATCTGTTTTTTAGAGGAATGTTGCTACTAGATGCAACAATATAGGTGATATCTTTGTTTTTTCTAGCGGCCTTTTCAATAGCGAATTTTGAGATATCAATACCATAAAAAGTTCCGTTGAATTGAGAAAAAAGGCTATTCAGGTAAAAGCCTGTTCCACAACCACAATCAAGAATGACTGGATTGATAATATTTATCTTGGTAGAGATTAAATCTGCTAATGGCTGATAATATCCTGCTTCTAGAAAATTATTTCTGGCGTTAATCATAAGCTTATTATCACCCGCTTTAGGGTGAGATAATAAAAGATTGACATAATTATATTTCGATATGTCATAGGAATGATTATTTTCACATCGATAGATGTGATTTTCTTTTTGCAATTGCTTTTTACATTTTGGACAGATCAGCATAATTGTTTCCTCTTTTTAAATTATATCACAAATTATTGTAAAAGAAAAGACCACCGAAGTGGTCAAAAAACATTTTAATAACTCATGATTATGGGAATAATCATCGGTTTACGTTCGGTTTTTTCATAAATATAAACGGTTAATTCACTAGTTATCATATTCTTAACAAAATTAGAATTAAACTTTTTAGTGCTGGAGTAATATTTATCATATAATTCACAAGCTTTTGTTTTAATGCTGCTAACCAATTCCTCTGAATTTTTCATATAGATAAATCCACGGGAAACAACACTAGGGGCTAATCTTTGTTTATAATCTTCATCTGTAGTGAAAATAACTGTTAGCATACCATCATCGGATAATATCTTTCTTTCCTTGATAATATTGTTATCAACATTGCAATTGTTGGAATCGATATAGATGTTTCCTGAAGCAACGGCATAATGAGAATACACCTTTTTTTCAGAAAAAGTGAGAACCTGACCATTTTCTAGAAGAAAACAATTTTCTGGATTTACACCTGTATCAATAGCTAGTTCAATATGTCGCTGTTGCATTGTATACTCTCCATGAATTGGAGCAAAATACTTAGGCTTTGTCAAAGCTAGCATTATTTCTAATTCGGTTTCGCTAGCATGTCCAGAAGTATGAGTATCGCTTAGGGGACTGTTAACAATTACATTTGCTCCTGCTCGATAAAGCTTATTGATTGTCCTATTGATACTTTCCTGATTGCCGGGAATGGCTGATGAAGAAAAGATTATGGTATCACCAGGAATTATTTTGATGTGCTTATGCGAACCATCAGCAATTCTTGATAAAGCAGCTAAAGGTTCTCCTTGGCTACCAGTACTCAAAATAGTGATGTTCTCTGGTGGTAATGAAGGGAATTCCTTGGCTCCGATAAAGGTGCCATTTGGAGCTTTGATATAGTTCATCTTCTGGGCTACATTAACAGTTTTTTCCATGCTTCGGCCGAAGACAATAACCTTTCTTTTTGCGCCAACACTAGCTTCAACAATCTGTTGAACCCGATGAACATTTGAAGCAAAAGTTGAGATTAAAATTCTTCCCTTAATATTAGAAAAAATTGACTTAATCGAATCTCCTATTTTTCTTTCAGAGACAGAAAATTTACTGACATTTGCATTGGTACTATCAGATAGCAGGCACAAAACTCCTTCTTTGGCATAAGTGGTTAATTTCCCGTAATCGGTATGCCCAGAAATTGGAGATAGATCGATTTTGAAATCTCCTGTGTGAAGAATGTATCCCAATCTTGTCTTAATAGCAATACCAGATGAATCAGGTATGCTATGGTTTGTTTTGAAAAAAGAAATCTCAAAATTTTTGAATTTAAAGATGGAATCATTGGTATATTCAACTAGATTGATAGAAATATTATTATGTTCTGACATTTTATTTTTTATTAAACTGACAGCTAAGCCGCAAGCATATACCTTTGGTATTTTAACATTGTTTAATAAATAAGGGATGCCACCGATATGATCTTCATGGCCATGGGTAATAAAAAGCCCAATGATTTTGTTTTCGTTGGCTTTTAAATATGTGTAATCAGGGATAATATAGTCAACACCATAAGCATTATCGGGAAACAATATTCCTGAATCAATAATAATGATTTCACTATTGCACTCTATAACATACATATTCTTTCCAATTTCGCCTAAACCACCAAGGGCAAAAACCTTAATATTATCATCATTGAAGCTTTCAATAATGGGGAGTTGGGTTGTTTTTATGTTTTTCACGAATATCCTCCTTTCTTATAAAATTTTATTTTATCTATTATACATCTATTATACACAATTAAGCAACAAAAATAAAGAATAAAACGGTTTTAGTTCCAACGCTGTTTAAATATTGTCATAATAATAAAAATATGATAAAATTAATCAACAAGATACTTGTTTTGAATTTTAACAGTAAAAAAACTATCGGAAAATTAAAAGAAAGAAGAAAAAACAATGGTCTATCTAATTGCAATTCCTATTCTAATGTTAATCAGCATGTCTATCTATATGTATTATCATTTTCGTATAAAAAAGGAGATTAATCTCCTGCTTAAATTAATAACTAGCTTTTGGTTTGTACTTTTAGGAATCGTAGCAATCTTTTTAAAGGAAAGTGGTAATGTTAATTATTGCATAATGATGTTTGCTGGGTTGATAAGTGGCTTTATTGGTGATGCCATTTTAGGCCTAAAGGGAGTTTTCCCTGAGAGAAAGAAGATATTCTTTTGCTTAGGACTGATAATGTTTTTTGTTGGGCACGTTTTTTATTCCCGTGTTCTTTTTGAATTCAGTGCATACCCGAATTATATATATTTCTTTATTGCCTTAGTATTAACAGTTTTAATAATAATATTATTAGAAATTACTCATGTGGAACTGGGGAAACTAAAATTTCCTAATTATGCTTATATATACATATCATCGTTTTTGTTAACAACAGCGATACTTGGTATCGTTAGTGGCTATTCAACAGGGAAATTGATTGCTTTAATTGGAGTTTTGAGCTTTGTTCTTTCGGATTTCCTTTTGAGTTATTTATACTTTAAAAAAATTGCTTTCCCCAAATTTAAGGTTTTAAAATATGTTAATATAATAACTTATTACAGTGGGCAATTACTTTTAGCGTTGAGTATATATTTTCTTTTGTAAATAAAAGACCTCAGAAGAGGTCTTTTTATATTAATTCTTTTTATCGCTATCAGAAGAATCTTCTTTCTTCAGAATAACTGGATGAGAATTTTCAGGGATGAAGAAAGGATTTTCTTTATTAATTCGGTCGAAAAACAGCTTTCCATATAAATGATCATACTCATGTTGAAAGACAACAGCAATATATCCTTCTAGTTTAAGAGTAGTTTTTGTGAGTTCGTTGGTCTCAAAATCATATAAATGAACTAAGGCCTTTATTTTTTTAGGCCTATGGACTAGACCTTTAACTTCGCGGTCGACAGAAAGACAGCCCTCACCACCTTCTAAATAGGTTAACTCTTCTGAATGAGAAATAATTTTAGGATTGATAACACAATAGTGGTGAAATTCTCCTTCTTCATCGTAAGCAATGATGACAAACATTTGTTTCAAAACATCAATTTGTGGGGCAGCCAAACCAACTCCCGGGCGAATATTATATTTTTCAAGCATTTCATCATCGTAACTGTTCCATAGATACTCATCCAGTTTTGATAGTGTTTCCAAATCGTCTTTTGATATTGGCAGTTCAACAGGAGCAGACTTCTTCCTTAAGTCTAAATTTTCTTCTTTTATTATATCTTTATACAATAACATAAATATATACCTCTTAAATTATTATAGCATACTTTTTAGTTAATTTCAAATAAAATAGTTCTAAAAACCTGTATGAAAAGTGATTATAATTTTTAATTTTATTTGAAATGTTTTTTAATAAATGATAGAATATATCAAGGTGATAATGTGGAACAAGATTATAAAATTGATTATGAAATGTTTACAACAATTGAGATAACAAAGATAATTGATTTTTTTATGTTAATAGAACAAACGAAATATAAAAAAATCAGTAAAGAAAAAATGATTTCTCGTTATCGCGAGTATCAAAAAATCCTTAATAATAAAACACTAGAGAAACAATACGACAAAATGCTATTTGATAGAATAAAAATATCAATATATCAGACAATGAAAAATTATTTAGAAAAATAAAATAAAGGAGTTTGATATTATGAGATTGGATAAATATGTGTCCAAAGTTCTAGGAATTACTAGAAATGAAGCAAGACAAAATATTAAAAGCGGGGCAATTAAAATAGAATTTAAGAATAATATTAGAAATGATGATTCTATCAATGAAATAACTGATGTTGTCTATTATAATGGCCAAAAACTTGAATATATTAAATATATCTATATTATGTTGAATAAGCCTCAGGGATATTTATCAGCTACTTTCGACAAATCATCTCCAACTGTAGTTGATTTAGTCAAGGAATATCAAAAATATAATCTTGCTATGGTCGGTAGATTGGATAAAGACACTGAAGGGCTATTTTTATTAACAAACGACGGGAAATTTGCTCATAATTTAACTTCTCCAAAGAAGGATTTATTTAAAAAATATTATGTTGAGATAAATGAAGTATGGAATAAAGAAGATATTATGTTATTTGAAAAGGGTTTGGAAATATATGACGGTAATAAAAAACTTTTTAAGACAAAACCTGCCAAACTAGAAATACTGGCTGATAGTAAAGCTTATATTTCAATCAGCGAAGGCAAATATCATCAAATCAAGAAAATGTGTTTAAAGATAGGCAAGGAAGTAAAGTATTTAAAAAGAATTGCTATTGGTAACTTGTATTTAGATGAGAATTTAGCTTTAGGTGAATATCGTTTACTGACTATTGAAGAAATTGAAAAAGTAAAAAATGTAAAATAAAACTCTTCACTTTTAGTGAAGAGTTCTTTTTAAAACCCAAACCAGTTAAAGAACGAAAAAGCTGAAGCTTTAAATAACCATGAGAGTATGACCCCAATAAGCGCTCCAAAAAGAACCATTTTTGAATTTTTTGGTTTCTCTTTACTCCAGACAATAGCAAGAATAAACCCTATTAGCCCAAAAAACAAACCAAATATAAACCATCCGAAAGAACCGCTATCATCGACCACAACTTTTTTATTATAATTGTGATCACTATATTCCTTATCTTCTTTATATTTTTTATAATCAGGATTGCTTATATTAGCGTTGATTTTTGCTTTTGTTTCCTTATCGCCTTTATCGGTCTTTCCACAATTGCAACAAACATCAAATCCTTCTTCTAATTCTGAACCACAATACTTACAATATCTTTTCATGCTTACCACCTTTATTTATATTATACACTATAATGTAATAAAAAAGCAAAAAATGTTTATTTATTTGT
>JAQUYR010000096.1 GCA_028691715.1 Bacilli bacterium
GAGTTATTAACTCAATAAGAACTATTGCTTATGCATCTGCGTCTAGATTTGGGAAAAAAATTGAGGTTTCTGTGGATTCATTTTAGTCAGCATACGCTGACTTTTTTTATAAAAAAAACTGTAATATAAATTTACAGTTTATTTTAAGAAGTCTTTAATTTTCTTGAAAGTTTCTTCACTGATGACGTGTTCTATTTTACAACAATCTACTTCAGCAATCTCCTGGCTTACTCCTAATTTTAGAAGGAAGTCTTTTATTTTGTTGTGTTTCTCAAAGGTTTCATTTGCCTGAAGGCGTCCTTTATCGGTTAAGATTATAGCACTATAACTTTCCTTTTCGATAAGATTAGCCTCTTTTAAAGTGTTCATAGCTTTGGTAACTCCCGGCTTTGATACTTTTAATAACTTGGCAATTTCTCCAGGTCTTACGATTTTATGTTCGAGCTCGAGCATTAGAATTGCTTCTAGATAGTCTTCATTAGCTTTTGTTAATATTTTCATAGATATCACCCCTATAAATATGCATTTATTATAACAAAAAAAGTTTTAAAAAACAAATTTATGCATATTTATTTTGAAAACGGTTGTAAATGTTAACGAAAGTTAACATTTTTGTTGACAAAAAAATGAAAGATGTTATAATGTTAACCGAGGTTAACATTTAAGGAGGAAATATGAATAAACAAATCTTAAAACCAGGCAATGAAGGACATCTCAGCGATTTAGTAATCGGACAAAAGGGAGTTGTTCTCGCTCTTCATAACGAGAACAAGGCTTTAAGAAGAAGGCTTCTAGATATGGGAATTACTAAAGGAGTGATTGTTGAAGTTAAGAAGAAAGCCCCTATGGGAGATCCAGTTGATATTTTACTCCGAGGTTATGAACTTTGTATAAGAGAAACAGAGACAAAGAATATTGATATAAGGGTGGTGGAATAATGAAAATCGCTTTGGTTGGTAATCAAAACAGTGGAAAAACGACATTGTTTAATTTACTCACTGGAAATAATCAAAAGATTGGTAATTGGCCAGGAGTAACTATTGAAAGAAAATCAGGAATAATTCGCAATACAGATTATGAAATAGTTGATCTACCAGGAATATATTCGCTTAGCCCATATACCATTGAGGAAGAGGTTTCAAGAAAATATATTTTTGAAGAAGAACCAGATTTAATAATCAACATTATTGATGCTACTTCAATTGAAAGAAGCCTTTATTTAACAACACAGTTGCTAGAACTCGATACCAAGGTGATAATCGCTTTAAACATGGCAGATATTGTTGAGAAAAAAGGGGTATATATCGATATCAATAAGTTATCAAAAATGCTTAATACAACAGTTATAAAAATTTCTGCTTTAAAAAATACTGGAATTGAACACCTTATTTCCCATATTCGTCGTCGTGATATTTTGGATAACCCTCATAGTAAAATATATTCAAAAAGTATCGAACAAGCGATTGATAAAATAAAACCTGATATGAAACACAGTCGTTTTATTGCTGTAAAAATACTAGAAGAAGATAAGATGTTTAGTCACTATCAGAGTGATGAGAGCACTACATTAATTAAAAAACTAAGACATGAGTTTGATAGCGATTCGGAAGAAGTAATTGCTGGTGAGCGATATAGTTATATTGAGAAGATCAAAGAAAAGGCCATTATCATTAAGAAAACGAAACAATCAGTCACTGATAAACTCGATAGGATTTTTCTTAATAAATGGTTAGCAATACCGATTTTCATCATAATTATGACATTGGTTTATATGTTAGCTGTTGGTTTGGTCGGTGGAATTACTGTTGATTTTGTTGACACAAATGTTGGACTATTCAGTAGTTGGTTTGGTGGCAAACTGGAAACTATTAATGTATCACCATGGCTTATAAGCTTAATCTGTGATGGAATTATAGCTGGAGTGGGAGCGGTTTTAAACTTTGTTCCCCAATTAATAATCCTGTTTCTCTGTATATCGATTCTCGAGGTCAGTGGTTATATGTCAAGAATTGCCTTTTTTCTGGATAAATTATTTAGAAAATTTGGTTTAAGCGGTAAGTCATTAATTCCTTTTATTGTTGGTTCGGGATGCAGTGTTCCGGGAATAATGTCCTGTAGAACGATTGAAGATGAGGCAGAAAGAAAAATGACAATTGTTCTGACGCCCTTTGTCCCTTGTAGCGCTAAACTACCAATTATAATTGCTTTCTCGAGTTTCTTTTTTTCTGAATACCAGGGATTAATTGCTGTATCTCTATATTTCTTAGCAATTTTAGTCATCATATTAAGCGCTATAATTATGAAAAAATTCATTTATAAGGGTAAAGTATCCGCTTTTATTACAGAACTTCCAGAGTATAAACTTCCAAGTGTTAAATATGTGTTGCGTGATGTCTTTGACAAAACATGGGCTTTTATTAAAAGAGCGGGAAGTATAATTTTGATTTGTTCAATCATAATTTGGTTTCTATTGAGTTTTTCTTGGAAATTTGAGTATGGAGTAGAAATAGCTAACAGCATGCTTGCGGGTATTGGAAGCGCCTTTGCTTGGTTTTTTTATCCCGTTCTTGGAGAATATAGCTGGGCAGCAACAGTATCAGCAATTCAGGGATTAGTAGCCAAAGAGCAAGTTATTTCTTCAATGGCGATTATTGCTGGTTTATCTGAAGATGTGACTAATGGTTCGCTGATATTTAGTAGCACGGGTATTTTTGGTTTCTTTACACCATTAAGTGCGTATTCTTTCATGATTTTTAATCTCTTCAGTGCTCCTTGTTTTGGAGCAATTGGAGCGATGAGAAGAGAACTAGGTAGCACAAAACAAATGTTAAAAGCTGTTATGTTTCAAACTTTATTAGCTTGGGGGTTTGCCAGCTTAGTATTTATTTTAGGTAAAATAATAGGAGGTATTTTTTGATGACTATAACTGATATCATCATTATTATTGTTCTTGGATTAATAATTATTCCTGTAATATATTTTAATTTTATTAAAAACAGGAATAAACCATGCCATGGTTGTAGCAAAGCTGGCATCTGTAATTTATCGGTAGATGAAATTAAAGCAAAACTTCGTGAAGAATATTTAAAGTAGATTTTTTAACAAGAAAAAAGTAAGAAAACGCATTGTTTTTGATAATGACGAAGAGTATAATATGCACATATGAACAAATGTTCATATGTGTTTTATATTTTGGGGTGAAAAATGGAAAACTTAGAAAAGAGTGTAAATTTGTTTAAATCACTTGGTGATGAAACAAGACTTAAAATTATTAAGGAAATATTTGATGAGAGCAAATCAGTTTCAACAATCGCTATGAATGTTGGGATGACGCAATCAGCAGTTTCTCATCAGCTACAAATTTTAAAAATGTCAAATATTGTAAATTGTGAAAGAAGAGGAAAAGCGGCGTTTTATAGTCTTAGTGATGAACATGTCAAGACTATAGTGGAACAGGTTTTTACGCACGTAGCTCACAAGTAATATGAAAAATTTTAGAAAACAATTTAAAATTGAAAATATCAGCAGTAATATGCTCGCAAAGGCTAGCATTCTTCTAGAACAGAGTATAGGAAAAAGCAATTTTTCTTTGAACAAGGATACAGCAATCCTAACGATAACCTTTAAAGATGATGCTAATATCGAAAAAGAAACGGCTAATATCATTAATATCATCGAAAATATTGATGAGGATATCATCATTGAAGAAAGAGAAATTAAACCAAGTTACCGAAAGGTTTTGATTTTAGAGAATCTGGATTGTGCAAATTGTGCAGCAAAGATTGAAAGAATTGCCAAGAGAAACTTCAACCACGAATTTATCGTTGTTGATTTCGCTACAAAGAAATTTATCATCGAGACAACAGATACAGCATTACTAGAAGACCTTTTACCAAAATTGCAAGAAATTGCAACATCTGTTGATAGTGAAATTGTCGTTACTGAAAATGTAAAAAAAAGAAATGATGATGAAATAAGAATCAAAATAGATAGAGCGCATCGCTTACAGTTTATCATTGGATTTGCTATTTTTGCAATTGGATTCATTACAAAGACAATTATGAATTCAGTTGGTTATGATAATGAACTCGTAAAAACTTTAATAGTGTACATCACTTATATACCAGCTTATATACTATTAGCTAAGGATGTCCTGTATGGTGCTTTTAAAAATATCACTTCTGGTAGAGTTTTTGATGAGAAGTTTTTGATGTCAATAGCAACAATTACTGCTCTAGTAATCAAATATTATGATGAAGCGATTTTTGTAATGATATTTTATCGCCTTGGTGAGATGTGTCAACAATATGCTGTAAACTATTCCAGAAAATCTAT
>JAQUYR010000097.1 GCA_028691715.1 Bacilli bacterium
TAAAGGTAATCTTTGATGCTTTAACCTTCTTAGGATTAATCTCTTTAGGACTATCAAAGCCTTCGCTTGTTATCCAAACTCCAAAAACTCCAATCTTCTTTAAGTTAACACTGGAGCCTTGTTTTAAATGAAACTCCAAACGATTGGAAAGAGCATTAATCATCCCCAATACGTCTGATTCTGTGAAAGATGACATTTCAGAAACTTCTCTTGCCAAAACTTCCTCATCAACAACTTTTAATGTTTTTGGACATGCGAAATATTTTTCGACCTCATTACCTTGAGCGTCCTTAAATTTTCTTTTCCAAATACCGAATACTTTACTCATAATCTTATATATTTAATATTATACTTTGTTTCTATCTCAATAAACCTTATTTCAAACTCATTTTCTCCTATTTTAAACTATTTAAATAAGGCTTTCATCTCCCATTCATCTAATGATATAGCAAATATCATGCCATGATTTATTTGAATTCATGCCATGAATTACTCGGATTCATGCCATGATTCTGGTCAATTCATGCCATGATTCTCTACATTTCATGCCATGAATTCGAGTATATCATGCCATGAATTCGAGATCAAAGTCAAGTTTAATAAGATTAATACCCTATCTTTTAAGATTAAAACCTTATAAACTGAGTTATAAAAGAGACTTTTTTATATTTATATGCTTAATTTCTGTCTATAACTGACAAAATAGGTAACACGCAAATTGTCATAGAGTTTTCAGCATAATGAAAACTTATGTCAATTTGGGTAAAAGTTTTCATCTTACTAAAAACTTTTCGGATATAATCTTACTATTATTAATTTTTTATGTGTCAAAAGTAAATTTAGCACATAATTATAAGAATTTTTTTAATATCCTAAGCCAATTCTATTGATAAAAAGATTTTCAAGTAAAAATGCGATTATTTAGCATATAATAAATATTTTTTATAAAAACACATTTGCATAAGAAAATTTGTATATTTGCACAATAGATTTTTTTCTCGGTTAGAAACACATTAAACTTGTCCAAATAAAAATAAAATTATAATTATGACAAAATTGAATTTTAGCAACGGAAACAAAAAGAATGTAATGCCTCTTTTAATGAATTACACTCCAAGTACAAAAATTGAAGAATGCAATGCATTTATGCAATTGACCTATGATGATTTAAAACAGATTATTCCTCTTGACATGAGGATAGTAGGTACAAAATCTTTAAAAACATCTTTTACTAGAAAAAAGAATTCTGCAGGTGGTGTATATACTGCATCTGATAAAAAGAATGAAATTGACGACCAAAAGAATGTCAAATAGGTGATACTTATTATAACTAATAAAGAAGACGTTCATCCAACAACAGTTATTGAGTACTTGAGCGAGAAAAATATATCTGTTTTTCGCTTAAATACTGAAGCATTGCTTAGTGATTATCAATTTCACTGGTGGTGTAGTGAGATTGGAACTGATTTTTACATCCGTAACATAAAAAATGGTATGGAAGTGAGAGGCAGTGGTATTACTGCTATATGGGAGCGTCGTCCAGAATTACCTAAAGAGCTGTTAATAGAAAATATAGCAGAAGTAAATAAACACAATTTAGAAGAAGCCAAAGGATTTCTCATGTTCTTACGATATTATCTGAAAGACATTTATTCTATTGGTAGTATTGTTTATGATAGGGTTAGTGCATCTAAAATGCTACAACTTAAAATTGCTCAAGATTTGGGGATGAAAGTTCCAGAAACTTGTTTTGCAAATAGAAAAAAAGCTATTATAGACTTTGCAAAAAATTATGAATATATTATACTTAAATCTATTGAAAATGATAATATATGGTTAGGTAATGAAGATGAATTTGTTTTTTATGCTCAAAAAGTAAAATCCTCTATGCTTACAGATAATCCAGATGAAATGTTTTCCCAAACTATAAGTTATGTGCAAAATTATATTGAGAAGCAGTTTGAATTAAGGGTAACAGTAGTTGACAATAAAATTTTTGCTTGTAAAATAGATTCTCAAATTTTAGATAAAGATAAAGGCAGGGTTGATTGGCGGCAAGGTTATGATTTCGGCATGAAATACTCCTTCTTTGAATTACCTCAAAAGATAGGAGATTTCTGTATTGAATATTTAAAAAGGATGAACTTAAATTTTGGTTGTTTTGATTTAATTGTTACGCCACAAAACGAATATGTTTTTCTAGAATGTAATCCTAATGGTCAATGGCTTTGGGTTGAAATAGAAACTGGAATGGAAATATCTAAATCTATTGCAGAAGCTTTGAATAAGAATAGTAAAAAAATGTAGAACTAATCCTATTTAAACTAAAACAATAATAAAAATGGAAAGTAAAATTAAAGATACATTAGAGTTTATTCAAAAAGTGATTAATGAAGAACAAAATAATTACCAATATCTCTTTGAGTTTATAAAAAGATATACGGGATTATATAGAAAATTAGAACACAATCTGCCATATCATATAAATGTGATTGACGAATTACATGCCAATGAAAATGCTCATAGTCGTATTTTAACTAAACTTTTACAACAAAAAACTACATACAATAGATTTGAAATACTCGAGAGCTTTATTGAATACCTAACAGAACAAAAATTATCCTTTTCTAAAAATATTAAAATCGAGAATCCCATAATTACTCAGGAAAATGGACGAATAGATTTATGGATTAGAGACAAGACTTATTCTATAATAGTTGAAAACAAAATACATTACGCGCCTGATCAAGAAAGGCAGTTAGAACGCTACATAGAAAAAACAAGAGAAAAGGGTTTTAGAGATGAACAAATTTATGTTATTTACTTGTCTCCACAAGCTGAAGAACCAAACGAACAAAGTTGGGGCGATTGCAAAGATAATTTTCAAGATAGATATTTGAATTTATCCTTTTGTGATAATATATTAGAATGGCTTAAAGAAAAAGTATTACCCAATATACGACTAAGGGATTTATTCCTAAAAAGCGCTATTGAACAATATATTGACCATTTAGAAGGAATGTTTGAATTAAGAACAATAAATAATAAAATGAATATGGAACTAAAAGAATTTATTAAGCAAGAATTACAGTTAGGCTCAAACTCTATAGAAAATATAAAAATATTAGAGGCTAAAAGAGAGGATATAGATAATGCAAAAAATTTAATACAACAACTGATAAACGAATATAGTTTAAAAGAAGATAAAATTTTCTTCGAAAAAGCCCAAAGAGAAATGTCAGAGAAATATCCTGAATTGGAAAAAGTAGGAGATGGTGAAAAAATAATGGGTTTTATTGTCCCTTTAGAAGATTCCATAAGCATTAGAGTTATTATATCTTATAACGACAGACTTTTCTGCCAAGTAGATATGGATATTTTTGAAGGGCAAACTCTCCCTAATAATGTAATGGAAAAAACTAATGTCTTACTCCCTCTCAAAAATAACAATAACCAGATTTGGCAATACTTTGATAGATTCGATTATGAAGGCGCTTTAAAATGTTTTCAAGAAGTAATGAAGATATTAATACCTGAATAAAATGAAAACTTTTTATTGTTGGTTAATAGCAAATTTTGAGTTAATAATGTATATTTTTCTACTTATTCTATCTGCTATTATTTTATTTGGCTTTTCCGATAAAGATAACACATTAAATATTTTTATGTATTTGGCAGTATTAATGGGTATTTTATCATTACCAACAAAAAAAGGTGTTTTCCAATTTGGTAAATACTTATTAATTGTTGGGTTTGGGATAGTAGCAACAATTATGATGAATGACCCTAAATACGATAATAATGAATTTATGAGTATATTTATTCCTAAGTTTTGGATTGTATTTATAATAACTTCAATCATTAGTGCTTTTATTGCTGTTTATACATATATGAATATCGATGAAGTTCTTTCACGAAGAATGTTATATAGGAATAGTAATGTCAGTATTTTTGAATATTCTTGGTTATATACATTAGACAGATTTTGTAGTATTTCAATATCAATTATAGCTTGTACATTTTGGCTATGGGGGTTAATATTATTCAATATGGAATAGAAATAAAAACATTATTTAATAAGATAACAAAAGACGAAAAAGTTTATCGGTGAAGATAACATACATACTAAAATCTATCTTTTACTGATTTTCTTGTGATAAAACCCATTGGGCATCTTCTCTTAGCTGTCTTTTTAGGCTAATGTTCTTTTCTTTGGATTTCTTTTTGATTTGACTATACCAGTAGGAATCGTTCTTTATGTTATTAATTAATTGATTCAACTTATCAATTTCTTCTGCTGTTGAAAGCTTTTCTTTTTCTTCCCAAG
>JAQUYR010000098.1 GCA_028691715.1 Bacilli bacterium
AACAACCGAGAATTTTATTCCTGTAGTGGATAGTCACAATCTATTTATTGGAATTGTTACAAGAAAAAGCATTATAAATTATTTTCTTGAACACAATTTTATCGTCCTTTAAATAAAATAAATAAAGCCATAATTCTAAGAATTATGGCTTTGTTTTTATTTTTATGTAAAATCTCTCTTCTTATACATAATTGCCCCTCCTATTAAAAGAGTGAACATCAATATTGCTAGAATGATTACTGGAAGCATATTATAATCTGCTGTTCCTTGTCCTATATTCGATTCCATAATTGGTGAAGCTGCTGTTATATGTATAGGACTTATCATTTTTAAAAAGTCCAGTTTATCTCCAACAATTTCTCCTAAATAACCAATTATATAAGTGCCGAATAAAATAGAAATACCAATCATTGATGGTCTAGTTCCCCTTTTAAAAATGGCAGCTAGAAAAAATCCCAGGGATACAAAAAAGAATAGGGTTATTCCGCTTAGTTTGTAGACAGAAAGAATAGCCATAAGATTCATTGTTCCCTCGCTAACGGCAAATCCTCCAATTATAGTAGCAATTATTGCACCAACAATAAGGATCATTAAATTTACCGCAATTACTAAGAATTTACCAGTATATATCTCTATTCTTGATATCTTAACCGAATTTAAAAATTCAATGGATTTCATCTTCTCTTCCTCGTATAAGGCATTTGCTCCAAAACTGACACAATAGCAGCATAAAACAATGAAAATAATTTGATAGATCATTGCAAAGTAGGAGTTGTAATTATCTAAAGGCACTCCACCATTCATACCAAATACTTGTAATAATTCTGGTGGCATCGCTGCCATTTTCTCAGAAATGATATCCTCAACTAGAGGATACATGAACATATACATAAACATTATTCCAACAATAAAAGCGAGCCATATTACAGTTCCCTTTAAGCGCATTTTAAATTCAGCTTTAAATATATTTAGTGATCTCTTAATTTCAAATCTTTTACTCATTGTTTTTCTCCTTCATAAAACTTTTGAAATTCTTCTTCAATGCTCTGCATTCTTATTTCTACTGTTAATAGATCAAGTTTGCTCAACTCCTTGATTAAGTCATTGATATTTCCTTCAAAATTATATTTATGTTCAACATTATCCTTTGTAATATATTTAACAAAAAGTTTTTTCTCGCGATCATTACCATTCACTTCAATTACTTCAACAATTTGCCCATCCTTAATAATAGCAACACGATCACAATACCTTTCAATTTCCTGAAGGTTATGACTAGATAGAAAAACAGTAACGCCCTTTTTCTTTTCTTCTAAAAGAAGATTGAAAACTTTTGTCTGCATTAAAGGGTCCAATCCACTAGTGGGTTCATCCAGAATTATTACTTTTGGTTTCTTTAAAAGTGCTTGAATGACTCCAATTTTTTTACGATTTCCTAAACTGAGTTCATTAATTTTTCTAGTTTTATCCAATTCAAAATATTCACATAGATGGTCTATGAGATCATAGTCTTTTTCATCACAAAAAGAAATAGCATAATTTAATAAATCAATGACCTTCATTCCTTGGTAGTACTCTACTTCTCCAGGAAGATAAGCTGTTATTCCTTTAATCTCTTTTGTTTCCTTAATACAATCCAAACCACAAATACTTGCTGAACCAGAAGTAGGAGAGATCATATTTAATATTGTCCTAATGGTAGTCGTCTTGCCTGCTCCATTTTTACCAACGAAACCAAATATTTCTCCTTCTTTAACTGTTAAATCGATGTTTTCAATTCCCTTGTGCTTGCCATAGTATTTAGTCAAGCCCTTAATTTCAATTGTGTTCATTAATGAACTCCTCCTTATAGAAACATTTTTTCATTATCTGAGTATATTTTTTAAATTCTTCCATCATTTCATCAACCGAAGCTGTTTTTGAGTTTTTTATTATTCCATCAGAAATCCAGATAACCATTTTTATTACATCCGTGATGTTGAATTCCGATTTGAACTTAGAAAAATCAATTCCTTCATATAGCAATTTTGTATTATCATTTATCGCTTCTTCATTGTATTTAGCGATATCTTCTACAACACTTATATCCTCTTCAATATAGACAGAGACAAGAAATTCATAAGCAAATTTATGTCGATAGATAAAATCAGTTTTCGCACTTATTGACATACCAATTCTTTTAAAAAAATCTGGTTCCTTTGACAGATCACCCTCCAGGATTTTCTTTGTTTCCTCTACATAATATTTATATGTTCTCATGTAAAGATCTTTTTTATTTTTAAAATAATAAAATACCAGTCCTTTAGCAATTCCAGCTTTAGTAATAATGTCGGTTATTGAAGTCTTTTTATAGCCATTTTTTGCAAAGCATTCAGCAGCAGCATCCATTATTTGAATTCTCTTCTCTTCCATTTTCAACTCCTATCCAAACTACAGTTATATTATATACCTTTTGACCGATTCGGTCAACTATTTTTTATAAAAAAATCCGCTTTGGCGGATTTAGTTTATTACTTGTTTAAGCCCATTGCAACAGCTACAGCAACAGCTACAGTTGCTCCAACCATTGGGTTATTACCCATACCGATTAGTCCCATCATTTCAACATGAGCAGGAACACTAGATGAACCAGCAAACTGAGCATCAGAATGCATTCTACCCATTGTATCTGTCATACCATATGATGCAGGACCAGCAGCCATATTATCTGGATGTAATGTTCTACCAGTACCACCACCAGAAGCTACTGAAAAATATTTTTTACCTTGTTCAATACATTCCTTTTTATAGGTACCAGCAACTGGATGTTGAAAACGAGTTGGATTTGTTGAGTTACCTGTTATCGATACATCAACACCTTCTAGATGCATAATAGCAACACCTTCACGAACATCATCAGCTCCATAACATCTTACTTTAGCTCGATCTCCTTTAGAATATGCTGTCTCTTTAACTATTTTTACTTCACTTGTATAATAATCAAATATCGTTTCAACATGAGTGAAACCATTAATTCGAGAGATTATTTTTGCTGCATCCTTACCAAGACCATTTAGAATTACTCTTAATGGTTCTTTTCTTACTTTATTAGCTGTTTTCGCAATACCAATAGCTCCTTCAGCCGCAGCAAATGATTCGTGTCCAGCAAGGAAGGCGAAACATTTTGTACTTTCTGTTAGCAACATAGCCCCTAAATTACCATGTCCTAAGCCAACCTTTCTGTCAGCAGCAACACTTCCAGGAATACAAAAAGATTGTAAGCCTATACCGATATACTTAGCGGCTTCAGCTGCAGTTTTCGCTTGAGCTTTAATAGCAATAGCAGCACCTACTGTATAAGCCCAGCAAGCATTTTCAAAACAAATAGGTTGAATTGATTTTACTAAATCATAAACATTAATTCCTAATTTATCACAGATTTCTTTTGTTTCTTCAATTGAATTAATTCCATACTCTTTTAAAGTCTGGTTAATTTGATCTATTCTTCTCTCATAACTTTCAAATAATGCCATTATAAAGACCTCCTATTCTTCACGAGGATCAATATATTGTGTAGCTTCATCAAATCTACCATATTGACCTTTCGCTTTTTCTAATGCCTCTTCAGCTTTGATTCCTTTTTTAATGAAATCCATAAACTTACCAAGGCTAATATATTGATATCCGATGATTTCCTTATTTTCATCAAGAGCAAGTTTACTGATATAGCCTTCAGTTAATTCCAGATATCGAGGTCCTTTTTCAAGAGTACCATAGCATGTTCCAATTTGGCTTCTT
This sequence comes from Bacilli bacterium, assembly GCA_028691715.1. Lineage (GTDB taxonomy): Bacteria > Bacillota_I > Bacilli_A > ML615J-28 > CAG-698 > JAAYBG01. The sequence continues at coordinate 3,778 of JAQUYR010000098.1, forward strand.
AAACCTTTTCCTAAATCTTCAAGACCAGCTCCGATCGGTAAACCATCCTCGGAAAAAGCTGATTGTGTTCTACCATAAATAATTTGTAAGAACAACTCTCTCATGGCAGTATTAATAGCATCACAAACAAGGTCAGTATTAACTGCCTCTAAGACAGTTTTACCAACGATAGCTTCTGAGGCCATAGCTGCTGAATGAGTCATACCACTACAACCTAATGTTTCAATCAAGGCTTCCATGATAATTCCTCCCTTAACATTTAGAGTTAATTTACAAGCACCTTGTTGAGGAGCACACCAACCAATACCATGAGTTAAACCATTGATGTCTTTTATTTCTCTTGAGTATGTCCATTTTCCTTCTTGAGGAATGGGAGCACAACCGTGACTAGCACCTATTGTGACTTTACACATCTTTTTTACTTCGTTTGAATAATTCATATTCTAGTTATGTCCTTTCTTTTTTTCATTTCTATATATTATAGCATAGTTGAGACAATTTTTCCATTGTTTTTTTAATTTTATATGTTGACTTTT
>JAQUYR010000015.1:0-3435 GCA_028691715.1 Bacilli bacterium
CAAGGCGATGCAGTTTTGATTTTAAAATTGACATTGCCTTCTCTTTATTTTGAATCTGACTTCTTTCATTTTGACAGGTGACAACAATTCCTGTCTTGATATGAGTGATCCGGATTGCTGAATCGGTCTTATTGACATGTTGTCCTCCAGCACCACTTGAACGATATGTGTCAATTCTGATATCTTCTGGTAAAATATTGATATCTACATCAGCATCAACTGCTGGTAAAACAGTACAAGCACAAAAAGAAGTGTGACGACGAGCATTGCTATCAAATGGTGATATTCTGACTAAACGATGAACTCCATGTTCACCTTTTAAATACCCATAAGCTTTTTCTCCCGTAATCATAAAGGTTACGCTTTTAATTCCAGCTTCTTCACCATCCTGATAATCCAAAACCTCAAAATCATAATTATGAGATTCAGCATATCTCTTGTACATCCTAAACAACATTTCTGCCCAATCCTGCGATTCAGTTCCCCCAGCACCAGGGTGAAGTTCCATAATTGCTGGACAACTATCATATTCCTTGCTAAGAAGCATTTTGATTTCGAATTCTCCAAGTTTGGTATCAATTGTTTTGATTACTGTTTCAATATCTTCGAGTAAATTCTCCTCTTCACTCTTATGTATTTCAAAATACATTTCCAGTTCTTCTAATAAATTTTCCAGTTCTTTAAATGAATGAATATTTATATTGTTTTCTTTAACTCTTTTTAATATTTTTTGGGCTACTGCCATATCGTTATAAAAAGTTGGTGAAGCCATTAGTTTTTCATCTTCCTCAACATTTTTTATCAGCTCATCAATAGCAATAGCTTTCTTTAATTCCCGTAATCGTTCAGAAAAGTCTTCTATTTTCTTGATAATCTCATAGTTCTCCATACAACTACCTATCGGCCACAGCAATTCTTATATTTTTTACCGCTTCCACAAGGACATGGTTCATTTCTTCCAACTTTTGATGAAACCGCCTGAGTTCTTCTCTTAGTGTCTTCTTCCTTTCCACTAGAAGTAGATGTTGGCTTAATAACAGCCTCACGTTGAAGATTATCTCTGATTTGAGCACGGTTGATATATTTTGTAGCATCCATTTCAATATCCTGAATCATCGTTTCGAATTTTTCGAAGCCGACCTCTTGATATTGGCGAAGTGGATTGACTTGAGCATAAGCCTGTAAGCGAACAGATTGACGAAGTTCACTCATAGCATCGATGTGATCCATCCAATAGGTATCAACAACTCTTAAAAGAACAACCTTTAAGAATTCCTTATATACATCAGGAGGGAACATCTCCTTTTTATCCTTCAGGAGAAGATTGCACTTTTCCATAAAGATATCGGTAACTTTATCATATTCTTTATTTTGGAAATCTTCCTTACGAACAAAGCCTAAAGGAAAGTAAACACCATCAATTTCCTTAATCAATTTATCAACATCAATAGAACTATTCTTTTTCTCGCTTTCAACACAGCCAGCGACAATTCGATGAGCAGTATTCTCCATCATTTTAGTAATTATATCAGAAATATCATCCAGGAAAAGAATTGAAGCCCTTTGATTATAGATTATATCTCTTTGCTTTCGAAGAACCTCATCATATTCCAAAACGGTTTTACGACTATCAAAGTTATTACCCTCAATTTTCTTTTGGGCACTCTCAACAAAGCTACTGAACATTTTAGATTCCAGTGGCGTTTCCCCATCGTTTCCCTTTTGCATAACTACCATAGATAGCATGTTCTTAAAGCGATCACTACCAAACCTTTTCATCAGTTCATCTTCAGCTGATAAATAAAATCTCGTATAACCAGGATCACCCTGACGACCAGAACGACCTCTTAACTGATTATCAATACGACGAGATTCATGACGCTCAGTACCGATTACTGCCAGTCCACCGAGTTCAACAACACCAGGACCAAGCTTGATATCCGTTCCACGACCAGCCATATTTGTAGCAATAGTCACAGCCTTTAATTGACCAGCATTGGCAACAATTTCTGCCTCGCGTTCATGCTGCTTAGCATTTAAAACATTATGAGGAACTCCTCTTTTTTTCAATAATTCTGACAATAATTCACTGGTTTCAATTGAAATAGTACCCACTAGAACTGGTTGTCCACGGCGATATCTTTCACGAATATCATTGGCAATCGCCTCAAATTTAGCATGCAAAGTTAAAAACATCAAATCATGTTCATCAATTCTGATAACAGGAAGATTTGTTGGTACCTCTACTACATACATGTTATAAATATTTCTAAATTCTTCCTCTTCTGTTTTAGCAGTACCAGTCATACCTGACAATTTTTTATACATTCTAAAATAATTTTGGAAAGTAATAGTGGCAACTGTTCTGGTTTCTTTCTTTATCTCAACATGCTCTTTTGCTTCCAGAGCTTGATGTAAACCTTCAGAAAATTGTCTTCCATGCATTAGACGACCAGTGAACTGATCGACAATTATTACTTTATTATCTTGAACGACGTAATCAATGTCCCTTGACATGATATAATTAGCTCTTAAAGCGTTATGCAAGTGATGTAAAAGATTGACATATTTAACATCATATAGGTTATCAATACCAAAAAATCTCTCAGCTTTTTCCATTCCTTTTTCTGTAAAGACTACATGCTTGGTTTTGATATCAATTTCAAAATCTGTCTCCGCTGTTAAGCCCTTGGCAAACAAATCCGCCTGACTGTACAGATTACCCGTGTTTCTAGCACCACCACTGATGATTAAAGGGGTTCGCGCTTCATCTATCAAAATTGAGTCGACCTCATCGATAATGGCAAAATTAAGTGGCCGTTGAACCATATTTTCTTTATAGATAACCATATGGTCACGTAAATAGTCAAATCCCAATTCATTGTTTGTTGAATAAGTAATATCACATAGATATTGCTCTTTCTTTTGTTCACTTGTCAATTCTCTAATATTTAAACCAACAGTCAAACCCAGCCATTTAAATAATTCGCCCATCTCTCTAGCATCACGAGCAGCTAGATATTCATTGACAGTAACGATATGAACACCTTCACCAGGAAGGGCATTTAAATATGCTACCATTGTTGAGGTAAGTGTTTTACCTTCACCAGTTTTCATTTCTGCAATATTGCCTCCATGAAGGGCTAGTGCTCCCATTATTTGAACAAAAAATGGAGTCATATGAAGAACTCTCGTTGATGCTTCTCTCACTGTAGCAAAAGCTTCAACAAGAACATCATCTAGGGCCTCGCCATTTTTTAAACGCTCACGAAAAATAACTGTCTTTCCCTGTAATTCTTCGTCAGAATACTTTTTATATTCATCTGCTAATGCATCTATTTTTTTAGCAATTTTTTCTACTCTTTTTAATTCTTTGTAACCCGAATCAAATAAACTTTTAAACATTATCGCAGTCACATCCTTTCATACTACTAT
>JAQUYR010000015.1:3535-20714 GCA_028691715.1 Bacilli bacterium
ACTTTTTATATTCATCTGCTAATGCATCTATTTTTTTAGCAATTTTTTCTACTCTTTTTAATTCTTTGTAACCCGAATCAAATAAACTTTTAAACATTATCGCAGTCACATCCTTTCATACTACTATTAATATAATACCACTTTCGCCCTTTTTATACAAGCCTTTTTTGTTTTTATCAAGTAAGGTCAATGTACAAATATGATAAAAAAGACATCAGGAAGTTTCCCTAATGTCCTATCTATTAAAATTATCTGAAGTATCTCTTTTTCAGAAGAATAAAAGCTATTCCTATTGTCAATATTCCCAGAATATTTCCCATTGAAAGGCTTTGACATCCACCTTTAATCTCCTCAAACGTTCCATAAACATTCAAATCCTCAGTGATCTCCGAATAATCAGTATCCCAAGAAATGAAGCGATATCCTTCAACATCAGCAATAAAATCAGGAGCTTTTTGTCCATATTCCACAATTTCCTCATGAAGGAGTTCATTATTAGGACCAAAAAACTTGACTGTATACGTATATGGAGCATATTGAGCTGTTATTATTAAATTCTGAGCAACATCACTGAAATCAGTATCCCAACCAGAAAAGTTGTAATTTGGTCTAGGTGTAATATTAGGAGCTTCTACTTCTTCACCATACACTACTTCGTTTGTTGATAAAATAGTACCATCCCAATCCTTGAAGATTACTGTATAAACACTTATGCTATATACAGCATAAATTGTTCTATCCGATAATACATTTGATCCCACACCGTGCCAATTACTGAATTCATAACCTCTGACTACTGGAGCCGTTGGATAAACAACATCATTTCCATAGGCTACTTCTTGCACTTCAATAATACTATCATCCCGATCATTGATAAAAGTAACCGCAAACTTCGTCACTTCATATACTGCTGTAACAGTTAAATCGCTCTTTACTCCTGATATATCAGTATCCCAGCCGACGAAAGTCCAACCAGTGCGCTTAGGATCGCTTGGAGCGATTGCTGTCGTCATATACTCTGCATCAGCCTCGGAAATAATACTACCATCATAATCCTTAAATGTGACAGTATAGACATTTATCTGATAATTAGCATAAACATTTAAATCATAGATGACATTAACAAAGGAAGTACTCCAATTGATGAAAGTATAGCCTTCCTTAGTAGTATCTGGTGCTTGGGCTGTACCATTATAGTTGACATCTTCTGTTTTCATTACCTCATTATTGTTATCATAGAAGGTAACAGTGAACAGACTGTCACTATATTTAGCTTTAACAGTGAGATCACTTTTTACTGAGGATATATCCTGACTCCAACCAATAAAAGTCGCTCCTGGTTTTGTTGGGGCAGTTGGAGCAACTGCACTATTTCCATAAGGAACTTGCACAGTGGACAATAGATTTCCCACTTCATCAGTAAACTTCACTTCAAAGCTTAACATTCCAAAATCAACTCCATCACTTAAAGTATTTGTTCTGGACATGACTTTAATTCCGTAGACATACTGAGTATCATCAATAGCCTCATCAACAAAAGTCACCATATCCTCAACAGATGTTGGACCTATTATTTTATAAACTTGTTCAGTAGTAAATGTTAGTGGTGTTTCTGATCGATAAATAACATAAGATTTTGCCTCATCAACAGCATTAAAGGTTATCGTATTGACAGTATCACCTTTAACTACTTCAAGATTGGTTACATCGTTCAGCTTTACAGCTTCCATAGATTTAATCTCTGGAAGAATTGCGGGATTGGTAAACATTTCCTCTTTTATCAGTTTCATTCCCCGTCCATAAAGCGATGATTGGTCTCCTAAATAAGCACTTTTTAAGTATCCATAATTATAGAAAACCGTACCACTGACAGTATTTAATTTAGTAGCATACAATATTTGATTGTAGGCCTCCATATAATCTTTTCCCCAGGAATAATTTTTCCCTGGTGTTTCTGACATATATATTCCCATACCTGAATATAATAAGACATTCTTATATTTTACTACTTTAGCCCACCAATCACATAAATCAGCAAAAGCTGCACTTGGGTGAGTGAATCCCCAATACATTTGTGGCAAGATATAGTCTATCCATTCCTCGTTTATCCATTTCAAGGTATCAGAGAAGAGATAACCGCCATAATGTTCAAATGTTGTTGTTGTATTTGAACCATTTGTGATGGCATTACCATCGATATCGTAAGTGACTTTTCCATCACCACTCTTCCAAATTCCTGATGGAGAAATACCCAATTGAACCGATCTTCCAGTAGAGTTATTATACATACGCATAGTTCTCGATAATTCTTCAATGAAGAGATCAACTTGTTCACGGCGCCAATTTGCTTTGTCTGTAGCGCTTGTAGCACTATATTCATCTGATTTATACTTTAAGTATGTATCTTGATCTGGTTCTGTTAAGATACTGTTGGTTCCTGATAGAGCTCCAGAAGCCCCCATATCCGAATAAAAATAATCATCAAAATGAATGGCGTCAACATCATAATTTCTGATTACTTCCATACAGGTATCAACAATAAATTTACGAACAGCAGGAATTCCCGGATTTAGAATAGCTCCTCCATCCTTTTCTCCTAAAATATTACTAACATCCGCTCCGATATTGTTAGGACAATATGTTCTTATCATTGAAGCCAGTTCAGCAATTGTCTTATCGCTTGCTGCTTTAATACGGTAAGGATTCATCCAGGCATGAAATTCATATCCCCGATTGTGGCACTCTTCAATAATCCATGTTAGAGGATCCCATCCTGGATCAACTCCATATGTTGTAAACCAATCACTCCAGGGATTAAGAGTCGAATAATAAATAGCATCATTATCAATTCTAATATGGAAGATCAAAGCATTTAAGTTATAATATTCCATAACATCAAATATTTGGATAACCTCAGCTTTATAATCTTCAATCTCTTCAGCCAATGATTTTCCACTACCTGTTTTAATATTGGTGATATTTGAACCATCCTTCGGAGTAACCCAGATACCTCGGAAGTATGTCTTTTGTTGTTCATAGGAACTAGGAATCATTACATTACTAGATGTTCCTGTATAAGTAAGATAATTGCCATTTGTATCAGTATATGGTACTAAAGTATATGCCTTGGTATTAAAACCAATAAACAGTATCATACTAAATAATAGGCACATTGTAAAAATTCTTTTAATTGTTTTCATATTCTTCTCCTAGTGTTATTTTCCCTATATTAATCTTCTCTTCTTAAGAAGCATCAACAAAAGTAATAACCCACCAATTTGAGTAAAACTAAGTTGATTACAACCACTATTTTCATCAATAATATAATTAGCAACTATAGTTATATTGCCACTAATCTCAATCGTTGGTGATGTAACTAAGATATCATCAAGATACCAACCTTTAAAACTATATCCCTCTTTTTTTGGCGCTTCTATTATCGATAAAAAATCGCCATAATATCCTTCTTCGCTATCAATGAAATTACCATCATTATCTATATAAGTGATTATCAGCTTTTCTCTTTCAAAAATCGCATTGATCTTCATATTCTCGGTGATATTGTTGAGTTCTCTGTCCCAGCCAATAAACCTGTAACCCTCTTTATATGGAACTTCAGGAGCTATAACAGAAGATTGATAATTTACTTCAGCTTCATCGATTAATTGATCATCAACATAAAAACTAACCTTGTATTGATTTATTTCATAGATCGCATTAATGATTTCATCCTGCCTGATATTTGTTGCTTCCTTGCTCCATCCCTTAAAAGTATACCCTAAAACGATTGGAGGTTCAGGTAGTTGGGCATCTTTTCCCTGTTTTACCTGTTGGCGACTTATTTCATCCCCTGAAATATCTAAGAAAACAACATCATATATCTGACTATTCACTAGAATAACAGCCTGGACTTCCAAATCAGCCGTGATGTTTTCAATTGAAGAAGACCAACAGACAAAAGAGTAACCCTCTGGAACAAAATCTAGTGATGGAGCTAAAGCTGGAGTTCCATCCTTAACAAAAACTGTTGATATAATATTCCCATTATGGTCTTTAAAGACCACTTTATGAGAAAGATTATCAGTTGAAGCACTCGCCTCTTTCCCCAAATTGTTATTTATCGATAAAGGCTTTATTCCATAGAGGTATTCACCATCAGCAACTATATCACTATAGGTCATATATTCGTTATCATCCTTACCACCAATAGTTGCAATCAGTTCATCATTTGTGTATTGAAGAACATTTGATGACGAGCGATAAATCGCATAAAATTTCGCCTGATCTAACTTATCGAAAGAAATATTGTAACCCTCATTTGTCTTTTGAATGGATAAATTAGTAACCTCGTCTAAAATAATACTATCGTTTAGTTTAAGCGTTGGAAGGATTGTTTTCTTGTTCCAACAATTCTCTAAAACAGGAGCAACTTGGATTCCTTTAATACTTGTAGCATCAATATACGCGGCTTTTAAATGCTTATAACTGAATATAGCAATACCATTAACATTGTCCTGAGTGCTCAAAAAGAGCATTTGATGATAAAATTCTTCACTGTTAGGCCAATACTTATCACCAGCCATATACAAACCTATTCCTATATATAAATTAACCTTCTTGTTTTCAACAACCTTATTCCACCAGGCTACTTTGCCATGGAATGATGACTGAGTGGTCTCAAATCCGTGATAACACTGAGGGCAAATATAATCTATCCATTCCTCATTTACCCATTTTAGAGTATCGCTATACAAAGGATCACCATAATGACCACCTTGCCTCGTCAAGGAACCACTAGAAACAGCATCGCCATTTTCATTATAGGTAACAACACCATTGCCATCTCTATAAACCCCTGATGGTGCTATCCCGAATTGGACAGCTTTATTATTTTGTTTATTATATGCTCTTATCTGGGTGCTCAAGCGATAAATGAAAGTGTCAACATTTTCTCTCCGCCAATCAGCTAATGATAGGGATGTCTTGCTCGCTACATAGTCTTCGTTATCCTGATTACCAATACCATCAGTGTAGAAATAATCATCAAAATGGATAGCATCAACATCATATTTTCTCACAACTTCCATACAAGTATTGACCAAGAAATTCTGAACAATGGCTTTAGCAGGATTTAAAATGACTACTGAAGATCCCTTTAACATATTATCTACATTTGAAGCTGGATTAACCTGAGGAAATTTTGCAGCCAAATCATCCATATTGATTGTTGCAGCTCCATTAGAAACCCTGTAAGGATTCATCCAGGCATGAAATTCAATTCCCCGTTTATGACATTCATTGATAACCCACTCTAGAGCATCCCAAGTTTGATCGACCTTCCAATATTTGGAGATTGGACTCATTGAAGTTGTATACAGAGCATCATTCATGACTCTGACATGAAATATCATAACATTTAAATTATAGTATTCCATTACATCAAGAATCGAAGTAATTTCAGCTTGATACTGAGTTTTATTTTTATAGGCAGCAACATCAGCAATATATGTACTTATCCAGACAGCACGAAAATCAGTGTCCTTAGATACATATTCTGTATCAATCATTACTTTTTCATCAGTCCCAAGATAAGTAACCGGATCATTGGAATTGGTCTTCGTAAGAACAACTTCATCAGCCTTAACAATTATTCCTCCTAAAAGAGAAATGATAAAGAAAGAAATGATAAGAAATAAAAGTTTTCTATTCATAGTTCGCCTCCAATGTGATTTTATAAAATCTAATATATTATATCATTTTTATTGCTCAAAGTAAACGCTTTTTAATACCATATATATAACACTTTGACTCTCTTTTTTTACAAAAAAACTACCGGGTTTCCCCAGTAGTCAGTTATTTCAATTGTTTAATCGACATTACTCGTTTCTATGATTCCGTAGTCGTGATCCTCTCTCAAATAAACCACACAAACCTTATTTGTTTCAACATTCAAGAAAACAAAAAAGTTATGACCTAACATTTCCATTTGCGTAATAGCATCTTCTGGAGTCATAGGTTTCAACTCAACCGATTTTGATTTTACTAAATTTGTAACCATTAGCTCTGTTTTCATCTTTTCTAAATCAAAATCACTATTTGTTGAATAGTACTGAGCAACTCCTGCTCTTCTTTTCATGCTTGAATAAATCTTAGATTTGTGGCGACGAATCTGTGATTCCAGTTTGTCGACAGCTGAATCCAGAGCATTCAAGAAAGTATCAGCTTTAACCTCAGCTCTTAAAATAATGTTTTTTGTAGGAATTGTGATTTCAACAACTTTACCATCGTCGTATTCCTTGCATAGTACGGTAGCTTCCAAATCTTCTCTTCGGCTAAAGTATTGGTCTAATTTTGCCAACTTGTCTTCAGCATGTTCTTTGATTTTAGGAACAAAATCAATTTTGTTTTTTGTGCGTACTGTAACTTTCATTATATCATCTCCTTTGCTATTAGGTTACGTCTTATTATAACATTTTTTAAATATTAAAACAATTTTTTGCACTTTTTTTATGATAATATTCACCAATTAATAGATAATAATTTGAATATCTAAATCCCATTCCAAAAAACTATCTAAGATGGGAATTATTCCTTCTATCCTTTTATTATCAAGTAATAGTAAAACTATTTTATCTTTATTGATAATTGCTTCATATAAAAGTCTTTTTAGCTTCAAAGAAAAGGCAAAGGAGATTTCTCTATCCATCTTTAAATAATCACAATTTGGTTCAATATAATATATCCCAATAACTCGATTACCGATTAAGAAAAATTCATCCTCAGTTATACAATCACTACAATCATAAAAAGCGAATAGTTCAAAAATTGTTCTCGTCTTTTTACATTTCATATTACCTCCGTATATAATCAATTATATATTAGGATAGATATCACTTTTTTATTTAAAAAAGCGAGGAGTCCTCGCTTTAAATTACAATATTAACAATTTTTCTAGGAATGACAATAACCTTTCTTATAACAGCATCATTGATAAACGCCTTAACCTTTTCGCTTCCTAAAGCAAGTTTCTTCATTTCTTCCTCAGTAATACTAGCATCAACATCGATCTTATCTCTGATTTTACCATTTACCTGAATAACAATAGTAACGATTTCTTCCTTTGTCTTATCTTCATCAAAACTAGGCCATTTGCTATAAGCGATTGACTCTGATTTATTCAATACCTGTTGATACAGTTCTTCTGTCAGATGAGGAGCAATTGGGTTTAACAATTTCAGGAAATCCTCTAAATAGTCATAAGGAATAGATGGATTCTTATAACATTCATTTATAAAAATCATCATTTGACTGATTGCTGTATTGAAACGAAGGTTCTCATAATCCTCAGTGACTTTCTTAATTGTTTGATGGTATACTTTCTCCAAGTCCTTATTCTCATCAACAATTGAAGCAACTTCAGTATATAATCGATAAACCCTCTCTAGAAATCTTCTTGGACCTTCAACACCAGTAGTTGACCATGGTTTAGTTGCCTCTAGCGGACCCATAAACATCTCATACAATCTTAAGGTATCAGCTCCGTATTCCCTGACAACATCATCAGGATTGATAACATTACCCTTTGATTTACTCATCTTCTCACCATCTTCACCAAGAATCATTCCTTGATTAAATAGTTTTTGATATGGTTCCTTACTATTAACAATACCACAATCATATAACACTTTATGCCAAAATCTTGAGTATAGAAGGTGAAGAACAGCATGTTCAGTTCCCCCAATATAAAGGTCAACTGGCAGCCAATAGTTGACTAATTCTTGAACCTTTGGATCGGATAAATTTAAGAAATCTTCATTTTCTCTTAAAATATATCCTATATAGTACCAGCAACTACCTGCCCATTGAGGCATTGTGTTGGTTTCTCTTCTTCCTTTAACACCGTCGCTTCTCACCACTTCTAGCCACTCTGTAGCATTAGCAAGTGGAGATTCCCCTGTTTTACTCAGGGTTACCTTTTCCAATACTGGAAGTTCTAGTGGTAAATCTTCAAGTCCAATTGTCTCAATTTTTCCATCTTCATAGATGATGACAGGAAATGGTTCGCCCCAATAGCGCTGACGAGAGAATACCCAATCGCGAAGTTTGTAATTAACACTAGGTAAACCACATTTCTTATCAGTTAAAAATTCGATCATCTTATCGATACCCTCTTGTTTAGAAGTACCATTTAAGAATCCAGAATTGATATGCAGAGCATCGCCAGTGAAAGCTTCCTTGCTAACATCTCCATCCAAAACAGCGATAATATCCAAGTTAAACTTCTTTGCAAACTCATAATCTCGTTCATCATGAGCAGGAACAGCCATAATAGCTCCTGTTCCATAACTGGACAGAACATAATCAGCAATCCAAATTGGAATTAGTTTTTCATTTACAGGATTAATTGCATAGGCTCCCGTAAAGACTCCAGTTTTTTCTTTATTCAAATCAGTTCTGTCTAAATCAGATTTTGATTTAGCAAATTCAATATATTTTAAGACATCTTCTCTTTGTTCTTCTGTCATTATTTTGGTGACAAGTTCATGTTCAGGTGATAAGACACAATATGTAGCCCCAAATAAAGTATCAGCTCTTGTTGTAAATACATCAAAACTATCACTACCATTATTGACTTTAAAGGTTACGACTGCACCAACACTCTTTCCAATCCAATTGCGTTGCATATCTTTTACTGATTCTGGCCAGTCAAGATCATCTAAATCGGCTAATAATCTATCAGCATATTCAGTAATCTTTAAAACCCATTGTTTCATTGGTTTTTTAATTACTGGAAAATTGCCTCTTTCACTGACCATCTTCCCAGAAACATTTAGCACTTCTTCATTTGCTAAAACTGTTCCCAGTTCTTCACACCAATTCACCTCAATATTTCTTATCTCAGCAAGCCCTTTGTCATAAAGCTTGGTGAATATCCATTGCGTCCATTTATAGTATTTAGGATCACAAGTAGCTAATTCACGATCCCAATCATAAGACAAGCCCAGATTTAAAAGCTGATTTTTAAAAACTTGGATATTATTAGTGGTAAACTCTCGGGGATCCCTACCAGTATTTATGGCATATTGCTCAGCTGGTAAACCAAAGGCATCCCAGCCCATTGGGTGCATCACATTATATCCCTGCATCCTCTTCATTCTTGAAACGATATCTGTAGCTGTATATCCCTCAGGATGACCTACGTGAAGTCCTGCTCCACTTGGATATGGAAACATATCAAGAGCATAAAATTTTGGCTTGCTTTTATCATCTAAAGTTTTAAATGTTTTATTTTTAGCCCAATATTCCTGCCATTTTTTTTCAATTTCTATATGATTATAACTCATTTTTTTCTCCTCCAATAATGATTGCTTGACCTAATTTTGCTGAATTTGCAACCATTAAAATAAATCCACCATAATATAATAAAATACTACCAAATAAATCTGCGAGTAAACTACCGATAACAAAGGTAATCATGATATACATCATCATTTGCCACAGCTTTGAAAATTTAATCTTAGAGCCAATATTTATCTTCTGAAAGACAGAGATGATCAAACTCCAAATAAGAATGCTTCCCAGTGCTCCAATAATGGCAACCACAACATTAGCAGTTATGATTACTGGTTTATAACTATCCAATTTATTAGAAATAATTGGAAAAATCGTTCCCCAAAAGGCATCATCATCGTTATAAGCTCCACTAAAGTCGAGATCTTCCAATTCAGGATAATCATCATAAGTCAATAAAATATCATTGTAAATGGAATAAATGAAGACCACTCCATTTTTTGTAAAGACTATTGTGGGAGTTGTTGCTGAATCAACTTGGATGTTATCTCCCAGAGTAAACTTTACAACAAAGCCATTACTCAGTGTTTTTGAGTAAATATATCCAGTATTTCCTGTATCATGGAACAATTGATTGTGTTTTATATAGTAAGGTATTTCGGTACCATCATGGAAAAATGTTTCCCTCAATTCCAATTTATCTTCATAATCAATATTCGTGTTTTTATTAAGAGTTACCAAATTAGGCAGAGCCATTAATAAAACTAAAATAATAGTATACAAAAATGTTAACCACCTGCTATCACTTTGATAACTAAAAATCTCACCCGGTGAAAATAAACCGCTCGAAAACCTTCTTATTAGTTTCATTAGGCATCTCCTTTTATAATACACACATTATATCAAAAATCATCTAAGTTATCAAGCAAAATAACATTTTTTAAAAAAGGATGAATAGCTTGAAAGGAATAAGTTATATTCAATTTTTAAATCAATAAAAATCCTTTAAGCATAAATTCTTTTGTAATATTCCTAATATATCTAAACGATATTTTCCTACAAATAAATATAAAGAGCTCAATTGAGATAAATACAATCGAGCTCTTTTATTTCTAGTCCACATTAGGACTATTTTCAACATAAGGTTCTAAAAGATCGGTTTCGATATGCTCGCCCCAATCAATAGGCTGTGGTGTTGTTTCCTCAATAACGATATTCAAAGTGACTATACGTGAAAGCAGGGCATCTCCTAAAATGACAAAGTCATCAGTTTCATTACCAGTTATTGGAATTTCAATATCATTCTCATCGATATATATTGGGTCCATTATTGTATAACTGAATGTGTATCCACTTGGTAGATCTACATGAATTACGTATCCACCCGAAGTGTTTGTTGTGAATGTACCATGAGTAAACGATGTGCTTGGAGACAACTCATCATAAGTATATGTGGCAAACATACCCATACGATTATTTAGTATGAAGTGTTCTTCCAAAGTCCAACTGCTCAAGTTCAAATCCTTTGATTTGTTGATCAATTCTAGGAACAATCTGAAATCATCAAGCGTGTTGTTTAAAGTGATATCACCATCAAAATCAATGGAAATATTAAAGCGAACATTATTGGTGATATCCTGAACCGCAACTTTGTAATCTGTATAATAAAGTGCTTTTTGAATATCCTCATATTTCTCGGAGTAGATACGATATCTAATATAATTGAAATTAACTCCATTAGTTCCACTTTGAGGATTGTAGTCGGCTTCAAGAGAAAAGTTTTCATATGTATAATTAGTTGTTTCCAGTACAGTGTTTAAAGTATAGGTTACACCATTAAATACAAACTGCGAACGATTACCACTAGTAATAATAACATTCTTACGACTATCATTCTGGATTATTGTTCCATCCTGACTGACATAGAAAATTATTGTCTTAGTCTCTCCTGTATCAACATAGCTATATTCAATTTTCTCAAATATATAGTCAATCCCTGCAATACCATCTGTTATCGATATAGTGTAGGTAGTATATACAGTTCCAGAACCGCTATCGGTTGCTAGAACAAATTCATCATAATTTCCTGAAGAGAAAGTAATATCCTTACCAGAAATATCCTTGAAATCTGTCTGATCTTCACTTACCAAAAAGACAATGTTCTGAACCAAATTATCCTCATCAACATATGTATATGGTGTATAGCGATAAGCAATATCTGTACTGTTATAAGTATAAGTTATATTATTATACACGAATTCATCTTTCGTACCAGATATGATAATACTCGATTTATTGCTATCTTTAATCCAAATACCATTTTCACTGACATAAAAATAAGCAGTAGATGAAGTATTGAAGGTATACTCTGTCAACTGATAAACAGTTTTAAGGGTATATTCATAACCTAAATATGTAAATTTATAACGATTACCATCAACAGTTATCTCCAGGCCACTGGAATTCAAGAATTTCATCTTATCAGTTCGCACATAGAAGTAAGCGATCTGAGCATCACCATAGCTATCGGTATAATTATAGGCGATGTATTCATATGCTGAGTAAGTGGTACCATTATATACAAATTCATAATTATTACCAGTTGTTGAAAGCAAAGTTCCACTGCTGTCTAAAATCATCGTACCATCAGAATTAGCATAAAAATATGTCGTTTGCATATTGCCATAGCCATCAAAATAAGTATATGGGAAGTAATCTAAAGCGATATAAGTCGTTCCATTATAGATAAATTCATTAGCTGTTCCCGATAAATCAATACCTTCTTTAGCGCTATTAAGAATAATGGCACCATCTTCACTGACATAAAAATACCCTATTTGTAGTGCACTATATGAATCATAATAAGCATATGGTGTATATTCAAAATTAGCAGTTCGATATATCATTGAATCCTCAGGAATTTCAAACATCGGTTTGTATGTTGAAATATTCGTTTTACTTACCAAACCAACAATATAAATCAATGAACGATGATTATTTAGGGTATCGGATGTATATTCATGAAGATTGTAATAAATTCCACTAGGTAAACATACTATTTCCCTGTCAAGTGAAGCTCTTAAATCAGCATAATTAAATGTAGAAATCTCATCAACTGATACTAATGTCTCAATTGTTGTTAACATCGTCTCTGTAATAAAGGTAGCATTTTCCAAATAGCTGCGGACATTCTTATCCTTGGTTATAGAAATGCTTGTCAGAGGTAGTTCCCAACTCAACCACGTTCCTGTCTTAAATAAATAAGTTGGTACACCGGCGGTTAAACCAGACTCATAATAAACTGTAAACTGATATTCTCTCGGTGGAGCATCAACAAAGAACTCGATAGTAAATCCTATTCCTTCTTGAATTTCAATCGCAAAATATTGATTTTGTTGCTCTGTAGTTAAGTCAGTACCAGCATATTCAACATGTAAATAGTCAGTAGCCTCTCCGAAGTAAACATTCTCTAAATTGTAATCAAAGCGATATGTTGGAGTCTTTTCACGGCCAAAAGTCAGGCTGTATTTGTTATTTATTAAATCAAAATTTGGATTAGAAGAACCAACAGGATCATCATCAACAATACCACCATCTACATAGACAGTCGCTATCGCCTCATCATTGATCACGTATTCTTCAATTATATGCGTAAATGTCGAAGTGTTTACACCATTCTCAGCTGTAATCAAATAGTTTACATTATAAATCTTTTTAGTAGGATCGGTGGCATCAACCGTTACACTTGTTATCTCATATGTAGCAAGCGGTGAAACAGTAAAAGCAGATAGATAATTAGGAATTAATGTTTCCCCATTTATTGTTGTGAAATATGTTTCGGTCAACAGAGTACCATAAGGAATCTCTACTGGATCACTAGAATTACTTGTTGCTCCAGCTGGTACAAATGGTTGATCACCAAAACTAATCTCCTCAACAGCACAGGCATCACTAGCAGCCTTACTAAAAACAATATAGTATATTTCGGTGCTAGACAATCTGACTTCTAGTATGTAGTCCCCTGTTTGAAGATGGCTACTGATATTTAAATTAATAACCAGAGTTCCATCATCCCAAGTATAATCTGCATTAAAAGCACTATCTCCGATAGTCGTAACAACTACTCTTCCATTGTCTAAAACACTACTATAGCTATAATTAGTGACCTTGTTTGTTGGAATACAGTTGTTGGCTAAAGATTGTCCAGTGTTGGCATATCTATAAATATTGATGTTATCATGCATATCCATTCCACTTGGAAGATTCTTAGTGATATAAGTGGCATTTAAAGTTCCAACTGTAGAGTTGACTTCATCATAACTTCCACCAGTAATATCAACGGTGTCGATATCTGTTATTGGTGTAGCAGCATAATTAACACCATTATTCACTTGAAGATTTATCAAACTATCCAAAGTCTTTGGAGCTGTTATAATAATATTTACAAAATACTCAGTTTCTACTGTTCTATCTTCAGCTTGAATGATGAATGTATAAGTCTGAACACTGCCGATTTTCGATGTTAAGATATTTCCAGGAACTAGTCCTGTACCAACAGCAATGCTTCTGACACTACCCTCCTTAAAAATTGCATTGTATGATAATTCATAAGAAGATAGAGTATTCACAACGAATTCACTAGCATTGATTTCATCAGCATTGGATGCTATGTAGAAAGTGATTACCTTATTCCTGGTGTCATAACACTCAAGGACATTATTTGTTACTGTATAAATGTTTGTTGGATAAGTTCTATCTGGTCCCTTTAATTCAACTTTAAACACTGTTGTTGCAATTGATTTCTTCAATTGCTTCATCATATAATAGATCTTATAGTTTACACAACTAGTATTCAAGGTTGTTGTTGGTTCACCATATTCATCAAGAACATAATAATTGTTAACCGAACTAGCAGTACCTCCACGCCAAGTTGAATCATTTATTGGATTACCCAAGTTGTCGCTTACTAAATACTCATCAAGATAAATCAACTTAACATTATCTGGTAAGAATTCACCTTGTTCAATTCCATCAGAACTTGCTAAAGCATAAACACCAACATAATCAGTATAATTATTGATATTGATACCAGCTGTTGTACATAAAGAGGTCAATGTGGCTTCTAAATTAGCCAGATCTGTTGGGTTGTTTACATCCAGACCATAACCTTTACTATCAAGTAAATTTATTAAAATATCAGAGCCAGTATAATTTGGATCAATATATTCTTGATAAGCATCATAATAACATATTTCAGAAATTATGGCTTTTTTATCAACATCATTTAAGGTTAATGATGAGACTATTGTATTAAATAAAGATGGTGTTGCTTCAACCATTAGATCAATGATCTTACCAATATTATCATATGATATCAAACTATCACCTAAACCAGCGCCTAATAAAGAAGTTATTTCATTTTTAAAAAATAAGGCGTTAGCTGATAGAGCCCTAGATAAATAGTACTCTTCATTTTCCGTATTTAAGAGAGCATTTTTGCTGACTAAAGAAGCCGCTAATGTTCCACTTTCATTATTAAGAATACTATCAATTACTGCCAGTTTACTGACAGATGAAATGCTATCATCAATTCCATATGTGCTATCGTGTAAAACATAATTATAGTAGGTAGCATCCTCACTAGCCTTTGCTGCAATAGAAGATATCTTTGCCTCCCTTGTTGTAGCGGTTGGGATTGATACTGACAAATACGTTGAATAAGCATCAAATATATCAACAATTATCTCTTGTTTATCCATTCTTGATAGTGTAGAAGCAAGACTTGTTAAATATGATTCCAGATTAGAAGTCATCGATATCGACGAATACAATGAAGTCATAACTTCATTCATCGCTGCTGTGCTATTTTGTGAATAGAATATGTTTTTTAAGAAATATCTGATAGTTTCTGGTTGGAAAGTAGTATTTTTAAATGATGTATAACTATCATCAGCCGAATAGCGATAATACTCTCCGTGGGTACTATAGGAATAGTAACGGCTATTTGATACTGTGTAATAGATGTATGAGCTTCCAGTAGCTGTAGATACAGAATAATATCTGCTTCTAGTTGCTGAAGAGTCAAAATAGTCATTTGATGTTCCACTGTAATTGTAGAAACGATAATTGCCAGTACTGTTAACACCAGTATATGTAAGTAATCTCTCAACTGTTCCCGAAGGAGCACCTGTAGCATAGACACCTGTAACATCATCATAGCTTCCGCTGATCAAACGATATGGGGCAGTATAAACAGTGTTGCTATATGAATATATTGAGTATCCATATGATGGATTTACTGCCACTTCATAGTTAGTACTATCGTACTTTAAATAGAATTCACCTAGACTGTTATAGACTTCATTTGTCATTGAACTAGATGATTTTATGGCTGACCATAAAGAATTGATCTGAGCATCGCTTAGTGAATTGATTATCGCATCAAATGTAGCTTCTTCATTGCTATAAGTAACTCCCAGATACTTCGCAATTATTTGCATATAACCATCACTAGTAAGATTAAAGTTTGCTTTGATATTAGCTAATCTTGTATCAGTTATATAGGCATCTGCTAAAACATTAGTATAAAGGGTGTTCATTTGAGAATCAGATAGACCAGCTATCCTGTCTGTGCTTGTTAAGCTATTATATAAAGCATTGACAACTGTATCGCTGACGACTGAATTGTCCCCAAAAATAGTAGCAAATAAAGTTTGTAATTCTTCTGATGACAAACTATCAACCACTGTATTAAGGATTGCTGTAGTACTAACATTGTTAAACAATGTATCAATTTCTGTAGCATATGACGATGTATTAGCCAATAGATCTGCTAAATAAGAATCGATCAAAGCTGCCATTTCATTTGGATAAGCAGCTACTAAACCATTAAGATATGTTGAACTGTTAACCAAGGTATTCATCATTGTCACTTTTGTTGATGATGGTACACTTTCATCAGTAAGAATATCTGTGAGTAAATTAATAAATCTTGAAGAAGTAACAAAAGCATTAATAACTGCTGTAGAGTTACTCTCTGTTGCTATAAGGTTCTGAAGAATACCTTCAAAATCGCTCGTTCCGCTATGACCTGAATACATAGCCTCCAAAATACCTAAAGAATAATCAGCATTGGCATAGACTAGATTCTTCACAGCACTATTATTTGTAATAATGCTATTATAAACCGAATTAATCTCCGCTGATGATGTATATTGACTATCAATTATTGCTGTAACTGCTTCTAAATTGACAAGTAGCATTTGCAATGCTTCCTGGAAAATAGTTTCCTTTAGACCAATTTCTTCTACTAAATATTCGTTAACCTTGCTATAAGGTACAAATTGAATATAATCGGCGATATATTGATTGGTAATTACGCTTGGATCCGTTTGTGATGTATCTCTTAATGGGAATGATTCGTTGAAAATACCACCATTATATTCCTTGGCAAGTTGCTCAGTTAAAGATTCTCCGCCACTGACAACACCATCTCTGGTATCCTTGTAATATGATTTTATTCCATATGATACTGAACTAGTAGTTCCAGAAGCAAATGGTGTTGGTGAATAATCGATATCCTTGGTTGTTGCCATATATTGCAATAAATTATGCATAGTATTAGCATCATCAGAGGAATTGACAGCTAAAATGTTGCTATCTGTTCTACCTAAAATATTCAAGTTATCAACAAAATTGATCAAATAACTAACTGTAATCTTATTAAAAATTTGACTTGGATAATAATTAGTATTAGATGCAATATATCCAATCAAGGCTCCACAAGGATAATCGGTTCCATTAGTAGTTCCAGTATAATCACTATTCGCAATGAAATCAGTTCCACTGCTCAACAATTCTGTTAGATTTGTTGATGAAACAGCAATCG
>JAQUYR010000016.1 GCA_028691715.1 Bacilli bacterium
TTTTTATTTATCTAAATAAAATTTTTATATCCTTTTCCATGTTGAACACATTTTGATACTCGACTTAGGGTTGTAGATGAAATATTTGTCAGCTCAATAATCTGCTCATAGGTTTTGCCATCTTTTAAATATTTAGCAGCCATAATTCTTTGAGCCATTGCTTCTATTTCTTTAGTCGTACATAAATCTTTTAATAGTGCTTCGCAGTCCTCAAAGGTTTGTAGTTTTGTTAAAGCTTTATATAATAATTCTATTTCTTCTTTAATCGCTTCTTTTTTCATTTTAATTCCTCTTTGAAATATTATAACATATTTTGATCAAATATGAATATAGATAATAAAAAAAATAAATGATTTTTTCATTTATTTTTTTAAACTATTCTGTTGACTCACCTAAAAAAGCTAACGTTTTTTTACTTTTAGGATTGTTAAAAACTTCAAATGGTGTGCCTATTTCTTCAACAACACCATCAGCCATAAAGATTACTTTATCAGCGATTTTTTTGGCAAAGTCCATTTCATGGGTAACCACTATCATTGTTCTATCACTACTCTTTAGACTTTTGATTACTTTGACGACCTCACTTGTCAATTCAGGATCAAGAGCGCTGGTCGGTTCATCAAAACATAAGATATCGGGTTTCAGAGCTAAAGCCCGGGCGATTGCTAAACGCTGTTGTTGACCGCCAGATAATTGATAGGGATAGGCTTTTTCTTTATCTTTTAAACCGACATTATTCAAGAGATTTTGAGCATCTATCTCAATTTCTTTCAATTTTTGAGTATACTCTTTTTTATTCGCTTTGTTTTTAATCAGTAAACCAGGGGCAAGAGTTACGTTCTTGAGAGCATTAAGGTGTGGAAACAGATTGAATGACTGAAAAACCAGCCCAAAGCGCAAGCGATTTTCCCTTAGCTCTTTATCGCTTAATTCCCTATCACTATCAAAGATTGCTTCATTATTGATTAAAATTTTACCACAGTCTGCTTTTTCAAGAAAATTTAAAGAGCGTAGAAGAGTTGTCTTACCACTTCCAGAGGAACCGATAATTGTTAAGATTTCTCCCTTTTCCAAAGTAAAGTTTATATCTTTCAACACTTCAGTCTTATTAAAGAATTTTTTTAGATTAATTATTTCTAAGTATGCCATAAATCACCCCTGATAATAACATAATTTTTTTTCGATTTTTGAAAAGATAATTGTTAAGACACCATTAAATAATAAATAGAAAACACCAGTATAGAATAAAGGCCATAAAATTCCTTCTATTCTGACTGTTTCTTGGGCAATCATAATCACCTCAGCTAAAGATATTACCCTTGCTAATGAGGTATCTTTTACTAAAGTTATTACTTCATTGCTGATTGGAGGTAATATTCTCTTAAACACTTGAGGGAAAATGATTTTGAAAAAAATCTGGGTTTTAGTCATTCCTAATACCTGAGCAGCTTCGTATTGACCTTTTACGATACTTTCAATACCAGAGCGATATATTTCTGAAAAATAACAGGCATAATTGATTACAAAAGCAATAATGACGGCTAACATTCTTGATTTCATGGGGAAATCAAACCACAGCCCTGGTCCATAAAAAACAATAATGACTTGAAGCATCAAAGGTGTTCCTCTGATAATCCAAATAAAGCCTCTTGTGAGATAACGAAGAGGCTTAAATTTACTCATTGATCCAAAAGTCACGACTAATCCCAGTGGTAAAGAAAAGACTAATGAATACAGAAATATCTTAAAAGTTACTAGAAAACCCTCTAAGAGTTGAAATGTTATTTCGCTAAAAGAGGAAAGAAACATCATTCATCAGATCCTTCTACACATGATTGAGCTGCAGAACCAGATTCAACAGCTATGATGGCATCTTTCATGTCATCTAATGATTGATATTTAGAGGAGTCTTCTTTACGAATAACAGCTACTTGTTTATTTGTTAAATATGGAATAGAAATTGCCATGCTTTCTTGGCGCTCTTCATTAATAGTTAAGCCATTCCAGATTAGATCAATTGTTTTAGAATCCAGTTCAAATTCCTTTGTATCCCAGTTAATTACTTGAAAAACAACTTCGATACCTAGTTCAGTAAAGACAGCTCTGGCCAAGTCAATGTCAAATCCGATTAGCTCTTTACCTTCTTCGTAAGCAATAGGTGCAAAAACTGTATATCCAACGATAATTTTGCCCTTGTTGGTGATATAATCCCAATCATCTTTTCCTTCAACTGTATTAAGATCTGCGTTATAGTTTTCATCTATACAAATGCCATTTTCCAATCCGTATTTCTGGGCGATTTCATCCACCTTTCCATCATTGGCTAGTGCCGCTAAAGTATTACTAATAATAGCAGCTGTATAAGCACCTTCCTTGCGAGCGGCAATACCATATTCTTCTTCAGCAAGAACAAGATCTTCAATAATCATTAGTTTATCGGAAAATGATGTATCTTGGGAGATGTAGTATTCCGCCATAACTGAA
The DNA here is from genome assembly GCA_028691715.1 of Bacilli bacterium. Taxonomy (GTDB): domain Bacteria; phylum Bacillota_I; class Bacilli_A; order ML615J-28; family CAG-698; genus JAAYBG01. The sequence goes on from JAQUYR010000016.1 coordinate 2,485, forward strand.
TCCATAACCCCAACATCACTAGTCTTTGAATTAAGTTCTGTTAGAATATCAATCATAGCATTTGTCTTAACCAACTCTTTTCCAAATACGAGTTCACTTTTTGTTGAACAACCAACTAATATAAACAATAATCCTGCAATAATAATAAATAATGTTTTTTTCATAATAATTTTCTCCTTATACTTTATTACACTAAAGTGTTATTGATAAAAAAATACAACCAATCGCTTGATATATAAACATTATACTTTATTATGCTAAAGTATGAAAGACATTTTTATATGAAAATGTTTTCAGGTATAAAGAGGAGTATAAAAGTAAATTTTTACTAAGAATAATTATTGAGTAAAATATGACAAATGATTAATAAAATGTTAATAAATTAGCACTCATATATTGACAGTGCTAACAAAAAAGCGTATAATAGTCATTGTGAATAAGGAGGGATAAAATGAGTGAAATTAGAGAGTTTAAAACGGAATCTAAAAGATTGTTAGAACTCATGATTAATTCAATTTATACAAATAAGGAAATATTTTTGAGAGAGCTTATTTCAAATGCTTCTGATGCTATTGATAAGCACCACTATTTATCGCTGACAAATGATAAGTTAAATCATGTTGATGATTATCAGATATTTATTGAAGCAAACAAAGAGCTGAGAACATTAAGTATTATTGATAATGGTATTGGTATGACCTATGATGAACTCATCAATAATCTGGGAACTATTGCTAAAAGTGGTTCATTAGATTTTATGAAGGACATCAATGAGAAAAGTGAACAAGAAAAACTAGATATCATCGGACAGTTTGGTGTTGGTTTTTATTCAGCATACATGGTAGCTAGTAAGGTTGTTGTTAAAACAAAATCATCATTTGAGGAAAAGGGATATATTTTCTCTTCAAATGGTACTGAAAGTTATGAAATAACTGAAGCTGAAGGATTAAAATTTGGAACTGAAGTCACTTTATACTTGAGAGAAAATGTTGAAAACGAGAATTATGATAAGTATTTAGATGAATATGAATTACGATCTTTAGTAAAGAAATATTCTGATTATATCAGATATCCAATTAAAATGGAAGTTACTCACGAAAATCCTAAATTAGATAGTGATGGAAAACCTATCAAGGATGAATATGAGGAAACAACAGAGATAGAAACACTTAATTCGATGACTCCAATTTGGAAGAAGAAAAAGAATGAAGTCACAGATGAGGAATTAAATGAGTTTTATAAGCAAAAGTACTATGATTATCAGGATCCTTTAGCAACTATCTTTGTCAATGTTGAGGGAGCACTTAATTATACAGCACTAGTCTATATTCCTAAAAAAGCCCCTTACGATTTATATTATGATAAATATGAAAAAGGTTTACAATTATATTCTAAAGGTGTATTTATCATGGAGAAGTGCAAAGACTTAGTGCCTGATTATCTACGCTTTATCAAAGGACTTGTTGATTCAAATGACTTGTCGTTAAACATCAGCCGGGAAATTCTTCAACAAACCCATCAACTAGAGAAGATTGCTACTAATGTCGAGAAGAAAATTGTTTCTCGTTTAGAAAAGATGTTAAAGGATGAACGGGAATTATATGTCGATTTCTTTAAAAATTATGGATTAAACCTTAAATATGGTGTTTATGATAAATATGGTTTAAAGAAAGAATTATTACAAAATTTATTGCTTTATAAAACTGTTAATAAGGAAGAAATGGTCACTCTTAAGGAATATGTAGAGGGATTTGTTGAAGGACAGGAAAACATCTATTTTGCTTCTGGTAAGACAAAAGAAGCGATTATGTCTCTACCTCAAATGGATTTGATTAAGAAGCAAGGCTACGATGTTTTAATGCTAACCGATGATATCGATGAATTTGTCTTTGGCATAATGCAAGAATATGATGGCAAGAAGTTTAAATCGATTAATCAAGGAGATCTTGACTTATTATCAAAAGAAGAAAAAGAAAAGATTGATAATTTAGCTACAGATAAAAAGACACTATTGGAAAAGCTAAAAGAAATCCTTAAGGATGAGGTCAGTGATGTTGTCTTCTCAAAACGTTTAACTGATTCTCCAGTTTGCTTGGTCAGCGCTGATGGTATGTCCTTTGAAATGGAAAAGGTTATGGCAGCAATGCCTAATGCTAAAGATGCTAAGGCTGATAGAATTTTAGAGATTAATCCTCATCATAAGTTATTTGAAACGATTGAGAATTTATATAATGATAATAATGTTGAACTTGAAGATTATGCCTATTTGTTGTATTCTCAGGCTTTACTAATTGAAGGATTTCCTTTAAAAGATCCCGTTGAATTTTCAAATAAAATGTGTGAATTGATGATTAAAGGAGCAAAATATTAAAAAAAGTGAGTACTTGATAAAAAGTACTCTTTTTTTTGAATTTCTAATGAAAAAAATTGAATTTTTTTATATTAAAAAATTAGAAAACTATCATTTACAATGCTGTTTGTAAATGATATAATAAAAAAGTGGTGATTGCGATGATAGAACGTTATACAAATGAAAAAATGAAAAATATTTGGACAGATGAAGCTAAGTTTAACAATTTCTTAGCAGTAGAAATTGCTTCACTTAGTGCTCTTAATGAATTGGGGATCGTTCCCAATGAAGATTTTCTTTTAATCAAGAAGAAAGCAAGATTTGATGTTAAAAGAATCCAGGAGCTTGAAAAAATTACCAAACACGATGTCATTGCCTTTACACGATGTGTTGATGAATCTTTAGGTGAGGAGAAGCGCTGGTTTCATTATGGATTGACAAGTACTGATGTCGTTGATAGTGCCAATGCTTTAGCCCTGAAAAGAGCAAATGAGATAATTGAAAAAGATTTGAAGGAATTTTTAGATATCTTATATAAAAAAGCCCAGGAATATAAGGATACCCCTTGTATTGGAAGAACTCATGGTATTCATGCCGAGGTTACTTCGTTTGGTTTGAAATGGGCTTCATGGTTTGATGAGTTTCAAAGAAACTATCAGATATTTACAAAAGCGCGGAAAAATGTTGAAGTTATAAAATTGAGCGGAGCTGTGGGTAATTTTACGGAAATCCCCTTTGAAGTGGAAGAAATAGCAGCTAGAAAATTGGAACTAGGATTTGCGAAGATCTCTACTCAAGTTTTGTCGAGAGATAGATTTAGTGCTTATATATCTTCATTAGCCTTGATCGCCTCAACAATCGAAAAAATTGCTATTGAAATCAGAAGTTTATCGAGAACTGAAATAAGAGAAGTAGAAGAATATTTTAGCCTTGGCCAAAAAGGGTCAAGTGCTATGCCTCATAAAAGAAATCCGATTATATCAGAGAATATGTGCGGAGTTTCTAGAATAATTAAAAGCTATGTTGCTCCAACAATGGAAAACAATGCTTTATGGCATGAACGCGACATCAGTCACTCTTCGTGTGAAAGAATAATCTTACCAGATGCAACAATTTTAATGGATTATATGCTGACTAGATACAGTAGAACCTTGAACGAGTTGACTGTTTTTAAGGAAAGAATGTTAAGAAACATTTGGCTGACAAATGGCTTGGTGTTTTCTGGCAGAGTGCTGACAAAATTAATTACAAAAGGTTTATCTCGTGAGACTGCCTATGATATTGTTCAAAAAGCAGCTTTTGAGTGTAGTAATAAGGAGCTTGATTTTAGAAAGATTCTAAAACAGTGTCCAACAAATCAATATTTAACCGATAAAGAAATCGATGATTGTTTTGAGGTTGATTATTATTTGCGCAATGTTGACAAAATTTATAGAAGGGTGTTTGAAAATTATGAGTAAAACAGTAGTAGTAATCGGAAGTCAATGGGGTGATGAAGGTAAGGGTAAGATAACTAATTTTTTGAGCGAACAAGCGGATTTCGTTGTTCGATACCAAGGTGGCGATAATGCTGGGCATACGATTAAGTTTGACGGTGTTACTTATAAACTTCATTTGATTCCATCAGGAGTTTTTAATCCCAATATTAAGAATATTTTGGGTAATGGTATGGTAATCAATCCCATTAATGCCTTAAAAGAGATAGAAGATTTAAAGAAACAAGGATTTCCTTGCAACAATTTGTACATCAGTGACAGAGCCAATGTAATCATGAATTATCACATGGAGCTTGATGCTTTAAAGGAAGAATCATTGGGAACAGGTAAAATCGGTACTACAAAAAAGGGAATTGGCCCAACTTATACTGATAAGACATCTCGTGAGGGAATTAGGGTTATCGATTTTATTTCTGAAGATTTTCCTAAATTATATAAAGAAAAATTAGCGATTAAGAATGAAATCATTGAAAAAATGGGAGGAACGCCTATTGATTATGATAGTTCTGTTAAAGAGTATTTAGAGATTGCTAAGAAGATTAAACCATATGTAACTGATACAGTAGTTTTATTAAACAAAGGAATAAAAGAGGGCAAAAAGGTTGTTTTTGAAGGAGCTCAAGGGGCTCTACTTGATGTTGATTTTGGCTCATACCCTTTTGTTACATCTTCTAATCCAACCAGTGGAGGTGCCTGCACTGGTAGTGGTGTTGGACCAACAAAACTTGATGAGATTATTGGTGTTGTTAAAGCTTATAGCACAAGAGTTGGTAGTGGTGTTTTCCCAACAGAATTTGAAGATGATATCTCTCGCGATATTAGAGAACGTGCTCATGAGTATGGAACAACAACTAAACGCCCACGCCGTATTGGTTGGCTAGACTGTGTTGTATTGAAGTATAGTGCGATGATCAATGGCATGACAGGAATTTCTTTGATGCTTTTAGATATTTTAAGTGGTCTTGATACAATTAAACTGTGCTGTGCTTATAAATTAGATGGTGAATACATCGACTATATTCCTGCTGATAATAACCTTTTAGAACGCTGTGAACCAGTTTATTTAGAAATGGATGGCTGGAAAGAGAATATCACTGATGTTAAGTCCTTTAAAGAACTTCCTAGGAATGCTCAGAAATATATAGAAAAGATTGAAGAATTAATCGAAGTTAAGGTTAAAATATTTAGTGTAGGACCTGATAAAATTCAAACAATTGTTCGTGAAAATATTTTTTAGGTAATAAATAATGAGAAAAAAATATGATGTAATCATTGTTGGAGCTGGACCAATGGGGATTTTCACAGCCTATGAGTTAATGGAAAAAGCTCCTGATAAGAAAGTCTTGTTAATCGATAAAGGACATGATATTTTTGATCGAAAATGTCCAATACTGGAAAAGAAAATAACACAATGTCCTAAAAATGGTGATGGACATAGTGGTTGTAAACCTAGTTGTTCAATGACAAGTGGCTTTGGTGGCTGTGGAGCTTATTCAGATGGTAAGTTCAACATAACTCAAGAGTTCGGTGGCTGGATGCAAGAATACATCGATTCAGATGAAGTACTGGAATTGATTAAGTACGTCGACAAGATAAATCTTGCTCATGGAGCACCAACAGAATTGACCGATCCAACTACTAAAGAAGTGTATGAAATTGAAAAACAAGGTATTGCCATCGGCTTAAAACTTTTAAAAGGTCAGGTAAGACATCTAGGAACAGAGATAAATCTTGATGTTTTAAAGAGCATTAATAAGAAGCTAAAGGAAAAAGTAGATTTTTTATTCAAAACAGAAGTTAAAGATGTGATTGTTGAGGATAATGCCGCTAAGGGTGTTGTCATCAATGGTGGAGAAATTATAAATTCTGACTTTGTTGTACTAGGAGTTGGACGCGGTGGTAGTGAGTGGCAAACAAATATTTTAAGTGCTCATGGTATAAAATTTAAAAATAACAAAGTTGATGTTGGTGTTCGAGTAGAGACCAATGACATCATCATGGATAACATCAACAAGAATTTATATGAAGGAAAATTTATCTATACCACTAGTCTTGGAACTCAGGTTAGGACTTTCTGTTCAAATCCTAGTGGCCATGTAGTTGTTGAGAATCATGAAGGCATAATGGTATGCAATGGTCATTCATTTCATGATACCAGTTTAGGATCAAACAATACCAATTTTGCTTTACTGGTTTCTCATGAGTTTGATGATCCATTTAAAGATCCCAATGAATATGCCAAGTCAATTGCTCATTTAGCAAATAAATTGAGCAATGGTGGGGTTATCGTTCAAAAATTTGGAGATATTTTGAAAGGTCGTCGCTCAACAAAGAAAAGAATTGATGAGGGTTTTGTAAAACCGACATTAAAAGAAGCTGTACCTGGAGATCTAGCCTTGATTTTGCCATATAAAACGATGAAATCATTGATTGAAATGGTCCAAGCTCTTAATTATGTAACTCCAGGAATTGCCAGTGATCATACTTTGTTCTATGGTGTGGAAGCAAAATTCTATTCTGATCGGGTTGATGTTGATTCATCATTCCAAACAAAGATTAAGAATTTGTATGTTGGTGGTGATGGTGCTGGAATCACTAGAGGCTTAGCTCAGGCTGGAGCAAATGGTGTAAAAGTTGCACGTTCAATAATAAGTAAGTAAACTCACTTTTATAGTGAGTTTTTTATTAATTATATAGAAGAATATGTTTAAGAAAAATAAAAACTTCAATTAGAGTTTCAATAGTGTTATAATATAACTAGAGATAAACAAATAATTCGAAATCACTCATTTATTGAAAGGAAGCAAATATGAAAAACTATGCATTAAGCGATGGAATTATTAGCCTTACCCAAACTTCTAATATTTCTTCAATTCTTATTTCTAATACAAATGAGTATCAGTCAATTGATAAAATGGTTAATCTAGAAAAAATTAATTTCACAAAATTGGAGATTTCAGAGAAAGGGTATTATTTTGCATTTGCTATTCCTAGCAGAAATGATTTTGTTAACAGAGAAATAAAGGTATCCTGTATTTTTGAAGATACTAAAATAATTTTTATTGATGAAACCAATTTTATTGAACAAAAAGTTGAAAAGATGATGGCTTCAAAAAAGGTATACAAGAGCCTTTTCCTTTTTATGGTAGGCTTTTTGGTCGAATTAATCAGTGAAGAATTTGAGTACCTTGAAACATTTGAAAAAAGGTTAGCTGTTATTGAAGAGGAAGCTTTAAATGAAGTTTTAGAAAATGCTCAAAAAAAGATCATTTCAATCAGAAAAAAACTCATTGAAATTGGTGATTACTACGAACAGTTAGAGGATATCGCCTTAAAGTTAAAGGATAACAACATTGCTATAAAGAATCCTAATACGCAACATATCGATTTCTTCATTGAAAAGCTTAAGAGACTGAATAATCATTGCGACTCAATTCGAGAGTATGGAAATCAAGTCAGAGAATTATATCAGACACAAGTGGATATAAGATTGAACAAAGTAATGAAATTATTGACGGCCATAACAACTATTTGTTTACCACTGACAATTGTTTCTAGTTGGTACGGAATGAATTTTATTAATATGCCAGAAATAAAGTGGGAATATGGTTATTTTGTTGTCATTCCTGTTACAGTTATTGTTATCATCGTTCTATTTGTTATCTTTAAGAAAAATAAATACTTTTAAACATGGGGATTAAAAAGCATTATTATATGAAAATACTATAAGAATTAATATCAAAAAATGTTAATTCTTTTTTTATTTCAAAGAGAAAACGCATTCAAGTGTTTTTATTACAAAAACACTTGTCTTTATAATAGAAACAGTGTATAATATATGAAAAAGAAAACAGAGGCTTAATATGTATAAAAGTACTAGAAGTAAAAACGAAAATAGTGAGATAACTTCATCAAAGGCGATAATTAATGGCATGGCTAGTGATGGTGGGCTTTATGTTCTTGAAAACATTCCTAAGATAGATATTGAAGAGTTATCCTATCTGAATTATCAGGAGTTAGCAATCAGGGTTATGGATCTTTTGCTCGATGATTTCACCAGCGAAGAGATTCGAAAAATTGTTTATCAGGCATATGATGATAAATTCGATATTACCTCAATTGTAAATCTTGTAAAGACAAGGGATTGTTATTTTTTGGAGCTATATCATGGTCAGACTCTGGCTTTTAAGGATATGGCTCTATCAGTCTTACCTTTGTTATTACAAGAAGCAAAGAAGAAGAACAGTGTAAAGGATAGAACAATTGTTTTAACTGCTACTTCAGGAGATACTGGAAGTGCTGCTCTTAGTGGTTTCTCGAAACAGGAAGATATTGATATCATTGTGTTTTATCCTACCAGTGGTATAAGTGAAATTCAGGAAAAACAAATGCTATCTTTTAGCGGTAATCATTCAAAGGTAATAGCTCTTGATGGTAATTTCGATGATGCTCAACGTCTGGTAAAAACAGCCTTTAACGATTTGAGATTGAAACAATTTCATTTGTCCAGTGCCAATTCTATAAATATAGGTAGATTGATCCCTCAAGTTGTCTATTACTTTTATAGCTATTCAAAATTATTAGAAGAAGAAGCGATTGAAGTAGGAGAAAAAATTAATTTTGTTGTTCCAACTGGTAACTTTGGAAATATCCTTGCTGCTTATATAGCTAAGAAAATGGGGCTTCCAGTTAATAAATTGATATGTGCTTCCAACACTAACAATGTTTTAACGGATTTCTTCAGAAAAGGTATTTATAATCGTCAAAGAGAATTCATCAAAACGAGCTCGCCTTCAATGGACATTCTCATCTCCTCAAACCTTGAGAGACTACTTTATTATGCTAGTGGAAATAATGAAAGTCTTGTCAGTGAACTGATGAAATATTTAATTGAAAAGGGAAATTATCAGATAAATGAAAAAATTAAGAAGGGGCTTGGTGATTTTTACGCTAATTTTGCAACTGAAGAAGAAACTCTTATGGCAATTAACAAAGAATTTCAAGAGAGTAATTATTTAATCGATACGCATACTGCAGTTGCTTATTCCGTATATGAGAAGTATGTTTTAGAAACAGGTGATATGACTAGAACAGTTATCACCTCAACAGCTCATCCGTTCAAGTTCCCTAAAGCAGTCTGTCAAGCTTTAAAGATGGATTATAATGGTAAAGATGATTTTACGTTGATTGAAGAGTTATCAAAACGAAGCAATATCAGAATACCTAGATCAATTTTGGAACTTAAAGAAATTTATTCTCGAACAATTTGGTCGCAGTCGGAAGCATATAGAAATCTGGAAAAATTATTAGGTGAGATACATGAAAAGAATTAGAATCAGAGTTCCTGGAACCACAGCTAATTTAGGACCAGGTTTTGATTGCCTTGGTTTAGCTTTAAACATTTACAACACCTTCATTTTTGAAGAGAATTTTCAATGGGAATTCATTAATTTTGAGAATAAATATGCCAATGAGAATAACTTAGTCGTCAGAAGTATGAAGAAAGTATATGAGATTGCTAAAAAACCTATGCGCCCATTCATCATCGAAATTAAAGAAGAAGTTCCCATCAGCAGAGGACTTGGCAGTAGCGCTACCTGTATTATTGCGGGGATAATGGCAGCAAATTTCTTCTTAGATGAGGTTTTATCACTCGATGATATAATTAAACTGGCGACTGAAATTGAAGGGCATCCCGATAATATCGCCCCAGCAATTTTGGGGTCACTGGTTTCTTCAGTAAACAGTGAGAGTATAATCACTGTTAAGCACGATATATCGAGTAATCTTCTATTTACAGCTTTGATTCCTGATTTTGCTCTCTCAACAAAAGAAGCTAGGGAGGTTTTGCCTCAGGAACTGAGTTATCACAAAGCTATTTACAATATGTCAAGAGCTATAAACATTCCATATGCGTTAAAAGAAGGTGATTTAGTGATGCTATATCACTTATTGACCGATAAAATGCATGAGCCATTTAGAATGCCACTAATTAAGGATGCTTCAGTTTTCCAAGAATTTGCTCATGAAAGACAAATACCATTTTGTCTCAGCGGAAGTGGTTCTACTCTGTTGATGATCTCAAAAGAGAATTTGGAAAACGAATTGAAGAAAATAGATGTATCAACAAAATGGCGGTTCGTCACTTTAAAACCGGATAATTCGGGGACTATTTTGGAGGTATTATAATGAAAGATGATTATCTAATTGTTCACAAGAGTATTCTACCAGAGTATTTTAATGAAGTTATTAACGCCAGAAACTTGATTACTGATAAGTCTTACAGCGTGAGTGATGCTTGTAAAATGGTGGGGATAAGTCGAAATACTTATTATAAGTACAAGGATTTTGTTTTTGTACCGGCACTTGACCAAGGAAAAAAGGGTATCTTTGCTTTTCGCTTGGATCATAAGAAGGGTGTTCTATCCAACATTTTAAACTTTGTAGCTTCATCTGGAGGTAACATTCTGGCTATTAATCAAGAAATGCCAATTCATGGCAGTGCTTATGTTACAATAACTGTGGATTGTTTGGACCTCGAATTAACAATAGAAGAATTTATTGAAAAATTAAAAAAAATAATTGGAGTTAGTAGTGTTGATCTAATAGCTCTTGAATAGGAGATATTAATGAGTAGTAAAATAAAAATAGCGATATTAGGACTGGGAACTGTCGGTTTTGGAGTATATGATATCATCAAAAATTCAGAATATATGAAGAGTGTTGAAATAAAAAAGATTTTGGATAAGGATTTGAGCAAGAAGGATATCATCAAAGGAACACAACTAGTAACTAATTATCAAGATATAATTAATGATGAAGAAATAGAGATTATTGTTGAGACAATGGGAGCTGGAGAATTTTCCTATCGCTGCATTAAAGAAGCTCTATTAGCAAAAAAGAGTGTTGTAACAGCCAATAAAGAGGTTATCGCGCTTCATATTGCAGAATTGAGCAAATTAAAAGCAGAAAACAATGTCAGTTTATTATATGAAGCCTCAGTTGGTGGGGGAATACCGATCATATATCCTCTGTTTGAAATTGTAAAAATTAACGAGGTGAATGAGATAAAGGGTATTTTAAATGGTACTACCAATTTCATTCTGACACAAATGTTTCAAAACGACATGAGTTTTTCTGATAGCCTAAAACTAGCTCAGGAGAAGGGATTTGCTGAAGCTGATCCTACAGCTGATTTAGAAGGTTTAGATATGGTGAGAAAAATTGCCATTCTATCGAGTATTGCTTACAAAGGTGAAATAGATATCAACAGTATTGATCATTTCGGTATTACGAAGATTAATGATGTTGATTTAGTAAATATCAAAAAAATGGGATTGGTGTTAAAACTGATCGCCTCTTCAAAGCGTATAATTGACAAGGTTAGTTTGATGATTGAACCTTCTTTGGTGAAGACTAATGATGTTTTTAGTACTGTAAATGAAGAGAACAATATAATTTCAGTCAATTCTTCAATCAATGGTAATTTGAAATTCTCTGGAAAAGGGGCTGGTCGTTATCCAACAGCTAATGCTATTGTAAATGACATCATCGCAATTATTGAAAAGAGAAAAAATTATACTTTTGAAAATATCAATAATCTTAAAGCGGATTATTTAAATGATATGGATAAATATTATTTCCGTTTGAAAGAAAATGAAGTTATAGCCGATAAATATATTGAGAAGAAAGAGAAAGATTATCTGATCACAAAGGAAATTTCTCGTGAAGAGTTTAAAAAAATAGTAGAAAAAGCAGAATTTTATGCAAAATTTATGAGATAAGGACAATAAAAATATGAAAAAATATAATGTTGCTGTAGTCGGTGCTACAGGTTTAGTCGGAGGAACTTTTTTAAAAGTTCTTGCTGAGTACGATTTTCCCATTAAGGATTTAAGATTATTAGCCTCTATAAAGAGTGCTGGAAAAATCATAGAGTATTGTGGTAAAGAATATGTGGTTGAGGAATTAAAAGAGACCAGTTTTAAAGGGATTGACATCGCTTTATTTAGTGCTGGCGGTGATGTCAGTAAGATATATTGCCCTATAGCCGCTGCAAGTGGAGCTGTTGTCATTGATAATTCAAGTGCCTGGAGAAATGATCCTACACTTCCACTGGTAGTCCCTGAAGTAAATCCTGGTGATATCAGAAATAAGGGAATTATATCTAATCCCAATTGTTCAACAATTCAGGCAATTATTCCTCTAAAAGCTCTTGAAGATAAATACGGTTTGAAAAGAATTGTTTATTCGACATATCAGGCTGTAAGTGGTAGTGGAATGAAAGGTGTCAATGATTTAGAGAGAACATTAAAAGGAGAGAAGAATGAATTTTATCCTTATGAGATAGCCAAAACATGTATTCCCGAAATCGATATTTTTTTAGATAATGGCTATACCAAAGAAGAGATGAAAATGGTAAATGAGACAAGGAAAATGCTTCATAAACCAGAACTCCCAATATCAGCGACTTGTATTCGTGTTCCTGTGCCAAATTCCCATGGTGTTTCAATTATGGCTGAATTGGAAAAAGATTTTGATGTTGAAGATGTTAAGAAATTATTTGCTAGCTACCCCGGCTTAAAATTAGTTGATATGCCCAAGGAGCATCTATATCCAACATCTCTTCTAGCAAATGGAAATGACCTGGTATATGTTGGCCGAATCAGAAGAGATTTGAGTTCTCCAAACAGTATTTTATTCTATACTGTTGGAGATAATATTCGTAAGGGTGCTGCTAGTAATGCTGTCCAAATCGCTAAATATATCGTTGATAATGAAATGCTTTAAGTCCATTTATGGACTTTTTATTTTCAATGTGAACGTTTACATTGAATGAATGTTGACTTTCCCCAATACGAATGATATAATTATTAAAAATAAAGTAAAAAGCGTTGAAGAAGAGAAAAGTATTCCCCCTTTTTGTAGAGAGTTCATGTTTGGTGAAAATGAACAGAAGGTAATATGTAATATACACTTCCTAGCTTGATTGTTGAAACGAGTAGACAATCACGGAAATCTCCGTTACAGGATTAAGAGTTGATAGACTCGAATGAGTGATAGTGATACTTAAATGTAGAGCTATAAATAGGGTGGTACCGCGGAATATAACACTTTCGTCCCTACTAGTTGAATACTAGTATGACGGAAGTTTTTTTATTTTATTTTTAAAAAATATGAGATGGAGGAAAAATCACCACAGGAGTGATTTACAAAGAAATGTCAAAAATTAAATTTTTTTTAGGTGAAAGCATGCCACTTGAAATGCACAAAGTCCGAGTTGTTCAAAAACTTAATTTAATTCCTATTGAAAAAAGAAAGCAAGCCCTTGATGATGGAGGCTACAATACTTTCTTACTTAAAAATCGTGAAGTATTTTTAGATATGTTAACCGATAGTGGGACTAATGCCATGAGCGATCGCCAAGTAGCATCGATGATGGTATCTGATGATTCATATGCTGGAAGCGAAACTTTTTATCGCTTGGAAAAGGAGTTGCAATCCTTCTTTGGAATGAAATTTTTCTTGCCAGCTCATCAAGGAAGAGCCTGCGAGAATATAATTGCTAAGACCTTTGTTAAACCTGGAGATATAATTCCTATGAATTATCATTTCACAACAACAAAGGCTCACATTGAGCTAAATGGTGGAAAGGTTGAAGAAGTGTTTACTGATGAAGCAGTAAAGATTACGAGTACTAACCCTTTTAAAGGAAACTTTGATCTGGATAAGCTTAAGAAATTTATAAAGGAAGTAGGAGTTTCTCATATCCCTTTTGCTCGTATTGAAATGGGAACTAATCTAATCGGTGGACAGCCAGTATCGCTAGAAAATATTAAAGCAGTAGCCAATATTTGTCATAAGAATAATATCTTAGTCGTTACTGATGCCAGTTTATTAGCTGATAACCTTCATTTTATCAAAGAAAGAGAAGAAGCTTGTAAGAATATGTCGCTTCATGATATCGTTCTCGAGATTGCTAAAGTTACTGATGTCATGTATTTTAGTGCTCGGAAACTAGGATGCGCTCGTGGTGGAGGAATATGTGTTCACGATGTCAAATTATTTGATATGATGAAGGATTTAATTCCACTATATGAGGGGTTCTTGACATATGGTGGTATGAGTGTCAGAGAGATGGAAGCTATGGCGATTGGGTTAGAGGAAACCCTTGATCCAGAAATGATTAACCAGGGACCACTATTTATTGAAGCCTTTGGTAAAAAATTAATGGAACAAGGAATACCTATTGTTACCCCTACTGGTGGTTTGGGATGTCATATAGATGCTAGAGCTTTCTTACCTCATGTAAAGAGTGAGGAATATCCAGCTGGTGCTTTAGCTGCAGCAATTTTCCTGGTTGGAGGAATCAGAGGTATGGAAAGAGGAACTATCAGCGAAACAAGAAATCCTGATGGCTCAGAGCACCCAGCAAGTGTTGAACTTGTCAGATTAGCATTACCAAGAAGAGTATTTACAATGTCACAGATTTCATACGCTGTTGATAGAATTGCCTGGTTATTCAAAAATAGAGATTTAGTCCAGGGATTGGATTTTGTTGAAGAACCTAAAGTACTAAGATTCTTTATCGGTCGCCTAGCACCAATTAATAACTGGTCAGAGAAATTGGTTAAGAAATTCCGCGAGGATTTTGGTGATAGTTTATAAAATATTTTTTCCTTTATTATAGATTGTGATTTTTTATATTTCCTCCTAATAAATATAAATCATCACATAAAAACGGCTTATATAATCGGTAAGCCGTTTTTATTTAAACGTTTTACTTATGGGGCAATCAATTGACAAAAAGAAGATATCGCTATATAATATAAATATACAAAATGATTTGATGTGGTGAGCAATATGAAACTATTAGCGGTTGTTGATTATCAAAATGACTTTGTTACTGGTGTCTTGGGATTTCCAAGGGCAAAATCTCTGGAAAAAAAGATTTGTCAGAAAATAGAGGAATATCATCAGAATGGTGATGATGTTGTTTTTATGATGGACACTCATTATGATGATTACTTGAACACTGAAGAAGGAAGAAACCTCCCCATCGTTCACGCAGTTAAAGGAACATTGGGATGGCAATTATATGGCAAGGTTAACCAGGCTGTTGGTAAGAATGATGTAATATTTATGAAGGAATCCTTTGGCAGTCGCGAGTTTGGTGATTTTTTAAAAAATAAGAACTACGAAACTATCGAGTTAATAGGCTTGGTGACCAATATTTGTGTTATATCAAATGCTATTATCGCCAAAACATTCATGCCTAATGCAAAAATAATTGTTGATGCTTCATGTACTGATTCATTTGATTCAGAATTGAATGAAAAAGCTCTGGATGTGATGGAATCATTTCATGTAAAAATAGAAAATAGGAAGTAAATTATATGGAGAAAACAAATTATACTATGATGTGTGACTTTTATGAGATTACAATGGCTAATGGCTATTTTGAGACAGGAATGAAGGATAAGATCTGTTATTTCGACGTTTTTTATCGAGTTGTTCCCGATAATGGAGGCTTTGCTATTGCTGCTGGACTTGAACAAGTTGTCGATTATATTAAAAACTTAAGGTTTACTGAAGATGATATCGAATATTTACGCTCGAAAAAAGCTTTTTCTGAGGAATTTTTAGAATATCTGAAGACTTTTAAATTTAGTGGTGATATCTATGCGGTCAGAGAGGGAACCCCTGTTTTTCCCAAAGAGCCAATATTAATCGTTAAGAGCAAAGCAATAGAAGCACAATTTATTGAAACATATGTTTTAGCAACGATCAATCATCAATCTTTGATAGCTACAAAAACATCAAGAATTGTTCGAGCAGCTAAGGGAAGAGGTATTTCTGAATTTGGAGCTCGCCGTGCCCATGGTGCTGAGGCAGCTATTTTAGGTGCCAGAGCTGCTTATATCGCTGGCTGTAGTGGAACTTCTTGTACGATGACTGATCTTTTATTTAAAGCCCCAGCAACGGGAACTATGGCTCACTCTTGGGTTCAGCTATTCCCTGATGAATTAACAGCTTTTAAAAAATATTGTGAGATGTATCCTGATAGTGTAACTTTATTAGTTGATACATATAATGTAGTAAAAAGTGGTGTTCCTAATGCCATTAAGGCCTTTAATGAAGTATTATTGCCACTTGGAAAAAGACCAAAAGCAATAAGACTGGATTCTGGTGATATCGCTTATCAGTCAAAAAAGGCTCGTAAAATGTTGGACGAAGCTGGATATAGTGATTGTAAAATCGTCGCTTCAAATTCCTTGGATGAATATATAATCAGAGATTTATTGATTCAGGATGCTAAAATCGATGCTTTTGGTGTCGGTGAAAGATTGATAACCTCAAAGAGCAGTCCGGTTTTTGATGGGGTGTACAAATTAGTAGCAATTGAAGATGATGGAGTTATAATTCCTAAAATTAAAATCAGTGAAAATATTGGTAAAATTACCATTCCTCATTTTAAAAAGATATACCGTTTATTTGAAAAGGAAACCAATAAAGCGATTGCTGATGTTTTAACAATTCATGATGAAAAGATACCAACAGATGAAATAGAAATATTTGATCCTGAGGCTATATGGAAGCGTAAAACAATTACCGATTTTTATGCAAAAGAGTTATTACTACCAATCTTTATCAATGGGAAACAGGTTTATCAACTGCCAGATATCGAAGAAATTCGAAAATATTGTCATGAACAAATAGAAACATTATGGGATGAAGTAACAAGATTTGAAAATCCTCATAATTATTATGTTGACCTGTCTCAAAAACTTTGGGATATCAGAGAAACATTGTTAGAAAAGAATAAAGATCATTAAAAGAGCATTCTGCTCTTTTTTTATGACAATAATTATGAAAACGTAATTTATTGTCATATTTTTCTTGATTTTTTTAAAAGAAAGTATATAATATTAATTAGTTTTAAAACTAATAATAGGAGGAAATATGGATAACTTTAAAAAGCCAAGAAAGAAAAATACTTTGATCCTAGCCAACGAGATAACCAAAGTATTTCATAACTATCTTCGCGTTGAAGCAGAAAAAGTTGGTATAACTGCTACTTATCGTCCAATTATCATGATGCTCTCATATAAGGATGGCTTGACACAACTGGATATCGCTAAGAAAACCCATATGTCACCACCAACTATTTCCTTAACCCTGCAGAAGATGGAGCAGAGTAATTTGGTTAGAAGAGAAGAAGATCTCCTTGATAAAAGGCAGGTCAGAATTTTTATCACTGAGGATGGTAAAAAACTAGATGATGAGATAAGAAAATTGATAACCAAAGCGGAAAAAGTAATTTTTGAGAATATTTCTCTTGAAGAGCAAAAGAGAACTGAGGAGATTCTTGAAAAAGTTTTAAAGAACCTTATGAATATTGGAGGATTAAATGAAGAAAATTTTTAGATTTTTAAAGCCATATTGGTTTTTAGCAATACTTGCACCAGTGTTTATGGCTGGTGAGGTTGTATTTGAATTGATACAACCAAAACTGATGGAAAGAATTGTTGATAACGGTGTTCTAGCAACAACACTTACTCTAGCAGAAAAAATGGATGTTGTAATTAACACAGGACTATTGATGTTACTACTTGTTGGTCTTGGAGGAATATGTGGTATTTTATCAGCGGCTTTTGCCTCATCAACAGCTAATTCTTTTGGAAATGATGTCCGTAAAGCTGCCTTTTCTAAAATAGTAAACCTGTCGTTTGAACAAACCGATAAATTCACGACAGGATCATTGGTCACAAGAATAACCAATGATGTGACGCAAGTTCAGAATTTTGTGTCCATGGCGATAAGAATGTTTGTCAGAACAATCTTTTTGTTCGTCGGTGGAATCGTTATGATGTATATAACCAGTCCAAAATTTGCCCTAGTTTTAGCGGTTGTTTTACCGATTCAAGTGGCTATAATAGTATTTTTCTTGAGAAAAGCCATTCCAATATTCAAACAGGTTCAAACAAAGGTTGATACTATCAACTCTGTTGTTCAGGAGAATGTCAATGGTGTAAGGGTTGTTAAGGCCTATACAAGAGAGGAATATGAATCGAATAAGTTTCATAAGGCTAATGAGGATTTATCTTTAACAACATTAAAGGTTCAGAAGATAATTGCTCTGATTAATCCCCTAATGACTATATTTCTATATGTAATAGTAGTGGCTATTATATACTTGGGGGCTCAACAGATCAACATTGATATTCCCAATATTTTAAATAATACAGGAGATCCAATGACAGTTGGAAAAGTAATGGCTGGTCTTACCTATATTGCCCAAATTTTAATCTCTATTGTAATGTTAGCGATGATTGTTCAATCCGTTACACGAGCTAAGGT
>JAQUYR010000099.1 GCA_028691715.1 Bacilli bacterium
TGAATACGGTGGCTTTAGTGCCTCTTTCATCGGTGGTTATGCTGCTATGATCTCTGGTGGTTTATCACAGGTTAATGCTGTTGAGACTGCTGGTGCTAATTTTATCGTTTTACCATTACCGACAGGAACAAGTGGTGAAAAACAATCTCACACTTTCTTAAATTGTTGGACTATTCCTTCTTGCACATCTAATGCTGCTTGGGCATGGAAAGTTCTAGAATACTTCTCTGGTCCTGAAGGACAAGCAATTGCCTGCGAAGCTGGTATGGGATTACCAGGATCTTCAACTGCTGATATCACAACTTGGATTTCTGAAAAGGCTTATCGTCAATACTTTGTTGATGCTTTAAGTTATGCTGGTACAGTACCATATCCAACTGATACCTTCGGTCCAAATTGGCAGACATATTTCAAAACTTTAATGGAGACAAATTTCTGGGATGCTCCGGGATTAACTAGTAGTGATATTGATACAAGACTTGATACTATTAATGCTAAGTTAAATTACTATCTATTAGGCGGATCATAAAAAACATTTTCTACCTAATCTTTATACCAAGTGCCATTGAAGGCACTTGGTATTGATAAATTAAAGGATAAAACTATGAATTATGAAAATTTTACTTGTAAAGTAACCGAACTTATAAATATAATAAATGTAGAAGAAACCAAAAATATTGAAAAAGCGGCTCTGATTATCTATCAGGCGATGCGCCAAAAGGGATTACTTCATATCTTTTGTACGGGACATTCCCATATGATGGCTGAGGAGATGTTTTATCGAGCAGGGGGATTGGTCCAAATAAACCCCATACTAGAACCCTTTCTGATGCAACATGAAGGAGCGGCTAGAAGCACTAGATTTGAAAGACTCTCTGGGATTGCTAAAATAATTTTTGATAGTGTTGACAAGAAACCATTTGAACCATTCTTAATAGTTTCCAATTCGGGGATAAACGCAGTTCCCATTGAAATGGCGCTTTGTGCCAAGGAGAATAAGAATCCGGTGATTGTGGTCACCAGTAGAAGTGTTTCTGAAAAATTGGTCTCTCGGGTTTCCTCAGGAAAACATTTATTTGAGTTAGCGGATGTTGTCATTGATAATCATGCGCCTAATGGCGATGGAATAATCGAAACAAAATATGGAAATATTGGTGCGGTATCGACTATTGTCAGTACTTATATCGCTCAAAGGCTTGTTTTAGCAATAATTTCCAATTATGAAAAGGATGGAATATCACCAGTCATCTATAAAAGTGCAAACATTAATGGTGGGGATGAACACAATAGGGGTTTATTCGATGAATATGAAAAAAGGATTAGGAGTTTATATTGATGAAAAAATACTTGGTAGTAGATAGTGGTGGTACAAAATCAGTAGCAGCCGTTTTTGATGAAACGGGGAGAATTTTGGGGAGTGGCACAGCAGGTGGTGGAAATGCTGGGCTATCTTCATATAAAATTGCCCTGGGTAATGTCTTAAAAGCCTGCAATCTGGCACTAGATGAAGCAAATGTCTTTGCTTCAGAAATAGAGTATTGCAATCTATTCATTCCAGGATTCTACGAATGCCTGGAAGAATTTATTGAAATAATTAGAATAAAGAGTAAGATAATGCATGAAAGCGATGAATTGAAGTTTTCAGCATTCAAGGACGAGGATGGAATTGTAGTACTAGCGGGTACTGGTAGTTTTGCGACTGCCTATATCGGCAGTAATCGCTATACTGTTGGTGGCTGGGGAACCTTAATGGGTGATGAAGGCAGTGGATATCATGTTGGGGTGATGGCTCTTAGGGAGTGCGCTCGAAATTACGATGATAACAAGAAGACTTTATTGCTTGAACAGGTCATGAAGTATTTTGAAGTAGAGGATTTTATTATTCTCAGAAGAGCAATTTATAAGGAAAATAATCAACGAGAAAAAGCAGCTTCACTATGCCCTTTGGTCTGTCAATTAGCTGCTGGTGGTGACCAGGCTTCCAAGAAGATAGTTGAAGAAGCGACCAGAGAACTGGCTAATCTGGCCTATCGCGCTTATATGAAGAGTAGTACCAATCGTCGTTTACCAGTTGTTCTAACTGGAGGACTGCACAAAGCTGGCAGTATTGTTGTTGATCTCTTCAATAAGAAGATTGTTGAGATAAGCAAAGGACAATTATATTACATTGAAAATAAATTAG
Source organism: Bacilli bacterium (assembly GCA_028691715.1). GTDB lineage: Bacteria > Bacillota_I > Bacilli_A > ML615J-28 > CAG-698 > JAAYBG01. Next base: position 2,183 of record JAQUYR010000099.1, read on the forward strand.
ATGTCATCTATGGGGCAATTCTAAAAACTCTGTATGATGAGGGCATCGATATTGATAAAATAACTTTCGAGGTGTAGATATGTACATGGATCAATATTTTACCGAGATGAAAAAAGTTCTCACCAAAATTGAAGATACCCAAAAGGAAAACATCTTAAAAGCCGCTGATACTATTGTGAATTCCCTAGTCAAGGATGGAATGTGGCATATCATCGACACTGGTCATATGTTGATGCACGAGTGCATTGGAAGAACCGGGGGAATGATGGCTTTAAGACCGATTAAAGTGGATTGTGAGGTTAACAATCCCACTCGCTTTCGCAGTCGTCAGGGAAAACAAAAGGTGACATATGATACTGTTGAGGGATTTCCTCAATTTGTTCTCGGACAAGCCAATATTCGTGAAGGTGATGTTCTGATAATCGGATCGGTTTCCGGGTATAATAAAATGCCTGTAGAACTGGCACTAGAAGCTAGAAGGATGGGCATTAAAACCATCGCGCTTACTTCAGTTCAATATTCAGAAAGACTTACCTCTAAGCATCCATCAAAATTGCGCTTGTTTGAAGCTACAGATATTGTTTTAGATAATTGTTCCAACTTTTCGGATACTTTAGTGGATGTTCCCGAACTTAATAAGAGGATATGTCCATCGAGTGGAATTGGGGCGGCCTATATCATGTGGGCTTTACAGAGTGCGGTTGTTGAAAAACTTATTGAGAAGGGTTTAAATCCTAGTGTTTATATTTCTAATCACATGCCAAACGCTGGTATATTAAACGACGAATCCTGGAAGAACTATGAAAAAAATGGATACTAAAATAAAAATTACGAGCAATAATTTTATATTCTCTGTGGATATTAATACCTTGGGTATCAGTTCAATAGTTAATAAGAAAACAGATGATGAATATCTTAAGGTTCGTTTTAATATGCCCATATTTTACCTAAGGGGATTTTATAAGGGACAGTTTATCAGAATAAATCCTCTACTTGAATCCTTTAAAGAGGAATTCTTAAGAGTAAAATTTGAGGATGTTGAAGTATATGCTAATATTAAATTTTCTGTGAAGAGTGATGACTTATTGGCAGTTAAAATAGAAATTGAAAATAACGATAAAGACTTTCGTGTATGCGAAACTGTTGGACCGAATATATATGGCTTGCAATTAGGTGATGACTATCAAAATAACACCTTTATATACCCTCATCATGCTGGTGAAAAGACAATTAACCCCATTGACCGTTATAAAAAAGAGGATTACCAGACGATTGGTCGGGCAAGCACAGTATTAACCGATTATCAGACTTATAGAAGACAGATCAATTATTGTGGTCTCGCCTCAATGAGCTTTATGTATTTATATGATGATAACAATGGTCTATACTTTGGTTCTCATGATTTGAGTTTTCCAGTTACTGGAGTGATTGCTGAAGTTGGGGCTAAAGATAATTTTATGGGATTATCCTTTGTCAAGTACTATGATTTTACAAAGGGAGAAAAATATAGTAGTGGTGAATATATCATTGGAATCAATGACCAGGATTGGCACGCCGCTAAAAAAATCTACCGCGATTATTTAGCACCTCATCTAAAATTTCATAACTACCCAGATTACTTGGATGATCAATGGGGATTAAATCAGTGTTACAACTTCAAACGCCAGGGAAATATCATTCAAAATTATTTCTCCAATATTCCTAAGATGTATGAAGAGGGTAAGAAACACGGATTGAATCACATGTTCATCGCTTCCTGGAACAGAGGAGGATTTGACACCAACTATCCAGAATACTATCCCGATATGGACTTGGGATCAGCGATGGATTTTGTCAGAGGACTAGACTACATTAAAAAGAATGGTGGAATTCCCACTCTTTACATCAATGCCAGAATATTTGAACAAAGTGGTGATTACGCCAACACTGTTGGTGAAAGAATGGCTATGAAAGATGTTAACTGTAAAAATTATATTGAGACATATGGTACTAAGAGTTTTACCATTTCCTGTCCTTCAGACAAGGAATGGGCTAATCGGCTTCTTGATACAGCTGAGTTTTTGATTAAGGGGTATGGTACTACTGGAATATATCTCGATC
>JAQUYR010000100.1 GCA_028691715.1 Bacilli bacterium
TAAAATCTCAAAAATCTTTTATAAAACCAGTTTACAAGAGAATTCAATATCCAATAGGTCAAGAAGAAGAATCTGTTGAAAAGACTTATCTTTCATATACTACTTCAGTTGGTAAAGGTGTTGATGCCACAACATGGATGGCATTTAATATTCTATCATATATTCTTTTAGATATGCCTGGTGCACCTTTAAAACAAGCGCTTCTTGATGCTAAAATCGGTAAGGATATAACCTCTTCATATTATGATGGAATAGAAGAAAATATGTTAACAATTATTGCTAAGAATGCTGAAGAAAAGGATAGAGATCGTTTTGTTACGGTTATTGAAAAGACTTTAAGCGATTTGGTTACTCAGGGGTTGGATAAAAAAGCTATGCAAGCGGCTATTAACAAATTTGAGTTCCAATACCGGGAAGCAGATTTTGGAAGAACTCCTAAGGGAATAATGTATGTTATAAATACACTAGATAGTTGGCTGTATGATGAAAATAATCCGTTTTTACATTTAGAAACCGAAAAAGTGTTTTTAGAAGTAAAAGAATTGATGAATACTGATTACTTCGAAAAATTGATTGAAAAATATATCCTTAATAATCAACATAAGGTTATCATCACCTCTGTTCCTGATAAAGAGATAAGTAAAAAGAAAGAAGATGCTTTAAAGGAAAGACTTGCTAACTTCAAGAATAGTTTGACTGATGAAGAGTTAGAGAAAATAATATCTGATACTATTAATCTTAAAAAATATCAGAGTACACCAGCAACACCTGAGGAGTTAGCTACAATTCCTGCTTTATCAAGAGAAGATATCAACAAGGAGGCATCTCCAATCTATAATGATAATAAAGAAGTAAAGGGCATTAAAGTAATGCATCAAAACATCTTTACAAATGGTATAGGTTATTTAAGATTTCTTTTTGATGTTAAAGGATTACCAAATGAACTCCTTCCATATCTGGGATTTTTACCATATGTCCTTGGTTCTGTTGATACAAAGAATTATTCATACCAGGATTTAAATAAAGAGATTGATATTAATTCTGGTGGTGTAAACTTTGGAATTGATCCTGTTAAAACTAATAATGACTATAAATTGTTCTTCTATGTATCATCAAGGGTTTTGTATGATAAAATTGATTTCTCATTTGGTATAATTGAAGAAATTATCAATAATTCCTTGTTGGATAATGAAAAACGTCTCTATGAAATAGTATCAGAATATAAATCCTTATTAGAAAAGAGATTTAGTTATTCTGGACATACCTTTGCTACAAATCGTGCTTTATCATATCAATCACCTCTAATGTACATTTTAGACAATCTAAATGGAATTGAGGAATATAGATTTATAAATAATGTCGCTACAAATTTTGAAAAAGAAAAAGATAATGTTATTGAAAAGTTAAAAAAATTGATCAACCATATTTTTAGAACCGATAACATGATAATCAGTTATACAGCTAATGATGAAGGCTATGATAAAATGGTTAAAAATATCCCTCATCTCCTTGAAAGTTTGAAGGGATCAAATACTATCGCTTCTGATTTTAGGTTTACTCCTAAAAACCTTAATGAAGGTTTTAAAACTTCCTTTAATGTGCAGTATGTAGCACGTAGTGGTAATTTTGTTCGTAATGGCTATCAATATACTGGAGCTTTACAGGTTTTAAATAGCATTCTTTCAGTTGATTACTTGTGGAACAATGTCAGAGTTCAGGGTGGAGCATATGGATGTCTGTCGGGATTTGACAGATTTGGGGATAGTTTCTTCGTATCATATCGCGATCCTAATCTAGGGAAAACTATTAAAGTGTATGAAGGAATGGTTAAATTCCTCGATGAATTTAAGGCAAGCGAAGAGGAAATGACTAAATCAATAATTGGAACAATTGGTGCTATTGATGCTCCAAGAACACCAGCTGGAAGAGGAATGATATCGCGAAATCTAGTCCTTGCTGGTATTTCGATTGCTGATATAAAGAAGGAAAGAGAAGAGATAATAAACTGTACTGAAAAAGATATCAAAGATTTAAAAAAGATCGTTCAAGCTATTTTAGACAGTAAATCACTTTGTACGATAGGTAATGAAACAAAGATTGAAGCGGAGAAGGATCTCTTCGATAAAGTAACCTATTTATTTAAATAGAGTATAAAAAAAGGGCAAATTTATAGAGGCCGCTGAAAAACTCTACGTTTTAAAGTAGTTTCTAAATTAGTACTAAATTAATTAAAATAAAAACTAGAGATAGTGACTTATTGCTCACAAAATCTCTAGTTTTTTATTAATTATTTACTTATAATGGGGATAACTCTTATTTGTTATCCTCTTTTTCATTTTCTATTGTTATTATTCGCTTAAGATTGCACGTGAAAATTGCAACTACTGATTGTAATTGCATGCCAAAAGTGCCACTAGTATATGTTTTATTTATACCATAGCTATTTTTTAGTTCAGAGTTCTTTGCTTCTATCTTATATCTTTCTTTATATAAAGATTTAAACTCTTCACTATTCATATATTCTAATTGTTCTCTATGTATTAAAGATGGTGTTCTTAAAGTAAATGTTTTTGTTTTACTATTTTCTTTATAACATCCATTTTTATTAGGACAATTCTTACATTTATTCACATCAAAAAAGAATGTTACTTGTCTTGCTTGAGTTTTATCTTTTTTCCCTTTGCTATTTACTTTTTTAATTGCCATGTGTCCAGCTGTACAAACATACATTCCTGCATCTTTATTATATGTGAATCCTTTGCATTTAGAAGCAGTTGGATTTCCATTTCTAACAAAATCATTCATTTTAGCTATTATCTTAATATTATTTTCTTTTCCATATTGCAAGTCATCTTTTCCAGAATATGCTCCATCACCTATTAATGTATCTACAGTGTATCCATTATCATTACTCTGTTCTATTAATTCTTGAGTACATGTTCCATCACTTTTATCACCAGTTGTTACAATAGCTCCTGTAATAATACGCTCAGGACTCATTGCTATATGTGTTTTATAACCAAAGAAAGATGTATCTGCTGTTTTATGTCCTATACGTGCTTCTTCATCATTTAAACTTATCTTGTTTTCAATATTATCATTAATTATTTCTTCTAAATAATTTTCTTTTTCTATTACTCCTGTATATGGTTCTAGTGTTTTATCTTTCTTTAAAGTTTCTACTAATCCTTTACAGTATGTAATATGAGCATCTAAATTATCAGATACTGGTTTTGATGGCATCTTATCTTTGTATGTTTCATCTACTTCATATACTGCTTTTCTTAGTTTCTTACTTTCTTCTTGAAGTATTTCTACTGGAGTCATAGGATTATATACACTTTTAGTATGTGTTGAATCTACTATTATTGTTTTTGTATTAAGAATCCCTTTTTCTTTTGCAACTATAATAGTTTTAGCAATTAAAGTTGACAAAAGACTTTCGTCATTTAAACGAAGTTTTCTAAACTTAGTTAATAGGGTTGGATGTGGCATCTCTGCTTCAGGTGTTAAATCAAGAAAGTATTTAATAGCCATATCTGTTTTACCACGTTCTATTAGATCTCTATCACTTAATTTGTATTTTGCTTTAAGCATCAATAATTTAAACATGATAATTGGATCATATGCCAAGGCACCATTGTCATCACAATACTTGTCTTTTAATTCATCATATATGAATTCATAGTCAATAATATCATGAAGTTTTCTTATCCAATGATCTTTTTCAATGATAATATCATATAAACCTATATATTCCGACAATCGCAATTTTTGTGATTTTGGTAGCATAAATAACACCTATTTTCTTTCTTAATACTATATATATTATACTACTTTCTGACCATTTTTTCCATATAAAAGGAACGACTTTCATCGCTCCTAATTATATACATTAATTGAGACTTTTTCAGCAGCCTAAATTTATATTTGCTCTTTTTTGTTTAATTAAATTGTTTCTTTTTCTTAAGGTATATATTATATCCCAGAACTACAAGATAAAGAATAACCATCATGATAATTCCAAAACCAAGACTCTCAGCTGAAAGTATTCCAATGATAAAAGAAATCACTAATACTACCATTTCAACAATTGATAATAAGAAACTCAATCTGTTTTTCTTATCAAGAATATCCTTTTTCTTTACGACCAGCTCAATAGTTCCCAAAGCGATGTGGACAAACAAGAAGATGTAAGTCAACCAAAT
>JAQUYR010000017.1:0-3757 GCA_028691715.1 Bacilli bacterium
AAAATAAAAGCCCACTTCTGTGGGCTATTTTTAATAATCTTCTCTGATTCCAAATTCAGCACTTTCTGTCCATTCTTCAGCACGACTGATCAATTTAGCTAATTCTTCTAAAATTGCTAAGTGCTGTTTTTCTTGGGAAATTAAGAATAAAAATAGTTCTTTTTCCTTTTTCTCTTGACTTTCATTGAGGTACTTTTCATATAGCTTTATGCTTGCTACTTCATTTTTAGAAGCAAGTCGATAAAAATCCAGTTGGCTGGCAATTTTTTTCGCTTCTGTCTTTACATTACCAATATTAGCAAATATGTTTTTAGCATTTTCTAGCGTGTTTGTATCCACTAATTGATAGGATTTATCATTCAGTTTATTTAAGAGTATTTCAGAATGTTCCTTTTCTTCAATAGCTAGTAGCATGCAAACAGTGTAAAGTGAATTATCTTTATTGAGTTCTGCTTGCTTGCGGTAGTAATCTTCACCATCGAGTTCCATTTGAATTGCAAATTTTAAATCACACATATTTTATCCCTCCATAAAATTAAATAGACCATCACTACATTTTTAAAAAATTAGCAGTGATTCTTTTTCTATAATCATTATATCATATATATTAAGATATACAAAATTTATGCATCTTTTAAGTTAATAATGAGGTAATCTTGATAATGATAAATCTATGATGTATAATAATATTAGGGGTTATTATGAAAAACACAGATGAATTGATAATAAAGTATATGAATAATCCATGTCACACCTTATCCATACCATACTGGAAAAATAGAATAATTAAAGTTCCAGAACACATTCATATTATTCACAAAGATGATTATGTGAAGAGTAAATATAAAAAAATGAAGACTAAAAGATTCTTTCGGCTTTACCATGATTTGAAAGAAATTTCTGGTGCAATGGAGAAATCAAAATACTTTCCTGAAACATATGAAGATAAGGACATTGAAGAGTTGAGGAGCATGATGAATGATTGTTATAGAGATGAAGAGATATCTGTTTCTCTGAAAAGTATTCTATCATGGAAAAAGCATCCTACTTATGAAGAGGATTTGTGGATTGTTATTAAAAATGAATTCGGGGAAATTATTGCCTCTGGAATTGCAGAGGTTGATAGAGAAATAGGTGAGGGGATCTTGGAATGGATTCAAGTTCTACCAAAGTATCAGCATCAGGGATTTGGGAAAATGATTGTATTTGAACTCTTAAGGAGATTAAAGGGAAAAGCTAAATTTGTCACTGTGTCTGGGTCTTTAGAAAATAATAGTAATCCTGAAAAACTATATCGATCTTGTGGCTTTACAGGAAACGATGTTTGGTATATATGTACTGATAATGAATAAACCTTCAGCTTTTGTTGGAGGTTTTAATTTTATCACTAAAAAGCATATCATTTGACATATACCCTCTAGGGGTATATACTATTGCTGAGGTGAAAAAAATGGAAGAACATAACTGCAAGATAAAGCATCGCGATGATGAGGAAAAAAAATTATTGATTAATCGAATTAATCGTATCGAAGGACAAATCAAGGGAATAAAACAGATGATAGAAAACGATGTTTATTGTGATGATATTTTGATCCAAATCTCAGCAGTGACCAATTCAACAAAAAGTTTAGGGCGCTTGATTCTCAATAACCATATGAAAACTTGTGTTAAAAGAGAATTATTACTGGGAAACGATGAAATAATTGATGAGGTTATAGGTTCATTTTCTAAACTTTATTGATAATTTATAACTAAAGGAGTGAATTATGAAAAAAGAAAATTATAAAATCTCAGGAATGACTTGTGCTTCATGTGCTAATGCCATTCAAAAAGGAGTAAGCAAGTTAGATGGAGTAGATAATGCTAATGTCAATTTACTAGCTGAAACTTTAACGGTGGAGTACGATGAAAAGGTTATTTCAACGGTTAATATTAAGAATACAGTTGATAAGTTAGGCTATCAATTACTGGAAAAAGCGGATGTTCGCGAGGTAATTATTCCTGTTGGGGGTATGACTTGTGCTTCGTGTGTCAATGCGGTTGAAAAAAGTGTTAGTAGATTGGATGGCGTAACAGATGTTTCAGTTAATTTGATAACTGAAAAGGCTAAAATAGCCTATGATTCATCAAAAATAAGAATATCAGAGATTAAAGAAGAGATAAGAAAAGCGGGATACATCCCTTTAGAAATGGAAATAGTTAATCAAAAAGATAGGAAGGAAAGAGAAACCAAAACAATACTTGTCAAGTTTATTATATCTCTTATATTTACAATTCCTTTATTATACGTTTCAATGGGACATATGTTGGGATTAAAACTTCCAGATTTTCTTAATCCAACAAACAATCCTATTAATTTTGGAATAGCTCAGTTATTGTTAGTCCTGCCAATAATAGCTGCTGGATATAAATTTTATGTGATCGGTTATTCACGAATTGTAAGAGGACAACCAAACATGGATTCACTGATTGCGATTGGAACAAGTGCTGCTTTTCTATATGGAATATTTGCTCTAGTACAGATAATTAATGGGAATAATATCTATGCAAAAGATTTGTACTTTGAGACATCAGGAGTCATTATAACATTGATTTTACTTGGTAAGTATCTTGAAGCTATCTCAAAGGGAAAAACTACAAGTGCTATTAAAAAACTTATAGGACTATCGCCTAAAACAGCAATTATTATTAAAAATGGTGTTGAAAAAACGATTCCCATTGAAGAAGTTGAAATCAATGATATAATTCTTGTTAAGCCAGGAGAAAAAATTCCAGTGGATGGAGAGATTATCGAAGGATCTAGTACTATAGATGAATCCATCTTGACTGGTGAAAGTCTACCTGTTGAAAAGAATGTTGGTAGTAAAGTATATGCTGCTAGTATTAATAAAAATGGCTATATTAAGTTTGTAGCTCGAAAAATTGGGAAGGATACGGCACTATCACAAATCATCAAACTTGTTGAAGAAGCTCAGGGCAGTAAAGCCCCAATTGCCAGACTAGCAGATATAATATCAGGATATTTTGTTCCAATTGTTTTTGTAATTGCCATAGTTTCAGGATTAATATGGTATATTGTCCAAAAGGATATAGTATTTGCTTTATCAATTTTTATTTCAGTACTGGTTATTGCTTGTCCATGTGCTTTAGGGCTAGCAACACCAACAGCGATAATGGTTGCTACAGGAAAAGGAGCAGAACATGGCATTTTAATTAAAGGTGGCGAAGCACTTGAAATAACCCATAAAATTAAGTCAATCATCCTTGACAAGACAGGAACTATTACAGAAGGAAAACCAAAAGTTACCGATATTATTACTACTGATAATTTCAATAAAGATGAGTTATTAACCATAGCAGCTTCAGCAGAAAAGGTATCAGAACATCCTTTAGGGGAAGCTATAGTCAGTAAAGCTTTGGATAACAATTTAAAATTACAGGAGGTCAAAGGATTTACTGCTCTTTCAGGATATGGAATTGAAGCAGAGATTGCAAATAAAATGGTTTTACTGGGTAATAAAAAACTTATGGGTGATAAAAAGATTACTATTACTTTGGAAGAAGAATCAAATAGGTTAGCTAGCGAAGGAAAAACTCCAATGTATATTGCTATTGATAATAAGCTTGTTGGTATCATCGGGGTTGCTGATGTTGTTAAGGCTAATAGTAAAAAAGCTATTGAAACCTTGACTAAAATGGGAATTGAGGTCATAATGATCACTGGAGATAACCAAAAGACAGCAATGGCCATCGCTAA
>JAQUYR010000017.1:3857-20058 GCA_028691715.1 Bacilli bacterium
TTTAGAAAAGCTACGCTCATTTTAACAATTTTTTCTTCAAATAAAATAAGACTTAGATATAAAAGAAAGATAATTATTGTTATGAAAAACCACATCTCAAAAATTCCTGAATTTCCAAAAAGAATAAGAGTGAAGGCTCCTCCAATCCAAATGACACATAACCAAATTTTTAGAAAAAGGCGTAGACGAGGATTATTTTTACTGACAAAAAAGACGAAAGGGTTAAGAGTCATAAAGACAAACAGGGCATAGATAATCGCAAATAGTGTATGCAAGAAATGCCAAAACGGATAAATTTGAGATAATGAGGGAATAAGAGCGGTAATAATTAGGAAAGCAGCTGAGGCAATAGTGAATTTGTAGAGATGCTTAGCATGATAATTTTCCATTCTATATAAAGCGAGGATAGCTGATTGAATCGCAATACCCGCAACTATTGACCATACAATAAAGAGCCATCGATAATCAAAATAATTACCTATCTTACTCAATGTATATTCCAGGGGATTTTCGAGAGTTCCATATACGACAGTTAGAAGTAGGGCAAATAATAAAATTCCCATAATGAAGGTTCGAAGCCTCCGTTGTTTTGTCAGATCTTTTTGTAGTGTATACAGATTCTTCTGAATTAATTCTTCCTTTATTTTTTCTTTGTCGATAACTAGATTTTCCATATACTACTCCTAAACTAAATATGTTATAATTATACAAGAAAAAGAATTAGTAGTAAACAAAAAAAATGTTTTTTCCATTAATTGATCTATTATATTAAGGCTTTATTAAAAAGAGGTGATACTTATTAATAAAATATTTATAAAAAAGGACAATCTAGTAATCAGAAGTGCTACAATTGAGGATGTTAAAATCTTGAATGACTGGTGGAATGACGGAAGAGTTATGGCTCATGCGGGATTTCCATTAGGGTTAGGGCAAAGCCTAGAAGAAACAACCAGACAAATATTGGAGAATGAGACCAACATTTCTCAAAGATGTATTATTATGATAGACGAAAAAAAGATTGGGGAAATGAATTATCGGATAAAAGAAGAGGTTGCTGCGATTGGAATAAAGATATGTGAATTTCAATATCAAAACCAAGGATATGGAACCAAACTATTAAAAATGTTAATAGATTTTCTCTTTACTGATCGGACATTAAATAAAGATAAGAAAATCAAAAAAATAGTTTTGGATACAAATTTGAATAATGTGAGAGCTCAAAAAGTATATGAAAAAATCGGTTTTCTTAAAATCAAAACCAATATAAATTCATGGAAGGACCAATTGGGAAATTGGCAATCATCTGTTGATTATGAAATGACTAGAGAGACCTACAACCTCAACAAATGAGTATAGGTTGTATCAGAAAAAAGGGAAAAATTCCCTTGTAAAACAATCTCCTGGAATGTTTATAAAAAGAGTATATTTTTCATAAAAGCGGCTGCTATATTAGCAGTTGTTTGCTTTTAAAGTTAAAGAAAACATCTTTATTATCTTTAAATCAGTAGTTCTATGAAAAAGTTTATGAAGTAAATTGATTTTTCGAATGAACTATGATAAAATATAGAGTATTAATAAAAGGATTATTTGCAGGAGGCATCTATGAATTTTAAAAAAATTCCCCCAGCTTTAAAAATAGCTATATGTTTTTTAGCTGTCATATTTGTTGGCTTTCTGCTTTTTTTATTACCAATTTCAGTAAAAGATGGGGCACATATAAAAGCAATTGACGCTTTGTTCACTTCCTTTTCAGCAATTTGTGTAACTGGATTATCAACAATTCCAGATGTTGGAGCAACACTAAGTATTTTTGGTAAAGTCGTTTTAACAATATTAATTCAGATTGGTGGATTAGGATTTGTTACTGTAGCGGTTTTTATAATGATCTTTTTGAAAATGAAGATAGGAGTAATTGATCGATACTTTATAAAAGAAGCCTTAAATCAAAACAGTTCTAAGGGAATAGTTAGATTAATAAAATCTATTGCTATTACATCGTTTACGATTGAAGGAATTGGCGCTATCGGATATTTCTTTGTTTTCATTAAAGATTATGATTTCTTTGAAGCTGTAGGAATGAGTGTCTTCCACTCGATTTCAGCATTTAACAATTGTGGCTTTGATTTATTAGGCAGCAATAGTTTTGCTAATTACAGCGATAATATTCTTTTAAACATAACAACTACTGTTTTGATAATTTTGGGAAGCATTGGTTTTATCGTTATTCAGGATGTTATTACCAATCGCAGTTGGAAAAAGTTATCAATTCATTCCCGCATTGTTTTACCAATAACAGCTATATTATTGGTTGGTGGAACGGTTATCTTGAAATTTTCAGAAGGTATAGCTAATAGTAACTTTACCTGGATGCAAGCTTTCTTCCAAAGTGTTACTACCCGTACTGCTGGCTTTTCAACAATTAATATTGCTACTTTAAATGGATTTAGTATTTTAATAATAATTTCTTTAATGTTCATTGGAGCATCACCATGTTCTACTGGTGGTGGTATTAAGACAACGACATTGTTTACAATGGTTAAATCAATTGTCAGTTTTTCTAAAGGAAAGAAGACTTTAGCATATAGTCGCTGGATTTCTGATGATACAAAGCTGCGAGCTTTCACAGTGACAACACTGTCAGTTGGAGCAATATTTTTGGTCAGCATGATTGTTATGGCCATCGAAAAGAATAGTACTTTATATGAAGTGACTACTGAAAAGATTCTCTTTGAGGTCACTTCAGCATTTGGAACTGTTGGATTATCTTTTGGTATAACTCCTATGCTCCAAACAGGATCAAAAATTGCCTTAAGCATTTTAATGCTCTTTGGTAGATTAGGTCCATTAACAATGTTTAGCTTATGGAATAGAAACTGGAATAAAACAGAAGTTAGCAACGTAAGGTACGTTGAAGAGAAAATAATTATAGGTTAGGTGAAGAAATGAAAAAAAGTATTTTAGTTATTGGCTTGGGTAGGTTTGGATTAAATCTTATTGAAAATTTTAATCGTCTGGATGTTGATATCATCGGAATTGATGTTGATGAGGATGCTGTAAATAGGGCAATTAAAAAAATACCATATGCCTATACTTGTGATTCAACAAACGAAGAGGCTTTAAAAGAAATCGGAATTAGCAATGTTGATATTGCGATAATTGCCCTTGGACAGGATAATCCTAATGGAGTGGTAACAGGAATAATGACAACTATTCTTTTGAAGAGATTTGGAATTAAGAAGATTGTCGTTAGACTGGATGAAGAGACATACCGTGATACTTTTATGGCAATTGGAGCAACAGATGTCATCATGCCTTTAAAGATTGCTAGTGAAAGAATTGCTAATAAATTTACTATGGATAATATCGTTGATTACTTCAACATAGCTAGTGATTTCAATGTTTTTGAAATGAAAATACCGGATAAATTCAAGGCGATTTCTTTGGTTGAATTAAATTCCCGTAGTAAATATGGAATGAATATCATTTTGATCAATCGCGATGACCAAATGTTTACTCCAAATAGTACGCATATGTTAAAACCTAATGATGATATTTTTATTTTTGGAAAGAAATCAGATATTGTAAAATTTGAAAATTATATTCATACTAATATTCAGAAACAACAATAGTCTTATTGGGGCATAGTTTGAAAAACAACAGAAGAACTAGTTTTATTATCATCTGCTTATCTTATATAGTGGCTATTTTTACCGGAATAATTATCTATAAGCTCTTGAATAATCATCCTGTCTGGTTGAAAGTTTTAGGAGCAGATATCGCCGCTACAATAACCATCTTTTTAATCAGCAGTTTCTTTAAAAATGCTTCGATATATGACCCATATTGGAGTGTCATTCCTTTAGTTATAGCCTTATTGTTATTGATAGATCAAAAATCATTTAATGCCTTTAACATAGTTTTATTAGTGGTTATTTCTTTTTGGTCTATTAGATTAACAGCAAATTGGATATATACTTTTAAGGATTTGAAGCATCAGGATTGGCGTTATGATATGCTAAAGAAAAAAAGCGGTAAAATGTATCCTCTCATAAATCTAGTTGGAATTCATCTATTCCCAACATTGATTGTTTACGGATGCATGCTTCCGCTAATTGTATTCATTAAAGATGATCTATCTAGTAATTTATCTTCATCTTTCTTTAAAATGGCTGTTTTCATAATTGGTTGCCTTTTATCCGTTTTTGCTGTCTTCTTACAATTATTTTCAGATGTTCAAATGCAAAAATTCAGGAATGATCCTCAAAACAAAGGAAAGTTTATATCTACAGGCTTGTGGAAGTATTCCCGTCATCCCAATTATCTAGGAGAAATTTTGATGTGGTGGGGAATATTTATTGCGACTCAACTCACCTCAACATGGCTTTTCTTCATCGGCCCTCTATTAAATACTTTAATGTTTTTATTCATCAGCATTCCTATGGCTGAGAACAGATTAAAGGGTTATAAGGAAGGTTTCTTGGAATATGCTGCAAGAACTCATAAATTGCTTCCCATAATCAAAAAATAAATAAAAAATAAACCGTTTTCCTATAATTAAGCGAAAAAGAGCTTTAAATTATAGGATTTTTTTATATCATTTAAATATAAATGAAAGCGCTTGTAATATGAAAAAGTAGCGACTGAAATCAAAAGTAAAGCGTTTACATTTAGAAAAACATTGAAAAACCGTGTTATTTAGAGTATACTAGACAAATAAAATTATAAATAGTTTAGATTGTTAAAAAAGAAAAAAAGCGACAAATCATCTATTAGTGATTAATGATGGTAGAAAGGATGTACTTATGAATTCTAAAATGGTTTTATATGTTATAAAAAGGCTATTACTTGCTATATTTACAATATTTTTAGTAATTACAATAACTTTCTTTGCAATGCATGCTATTCCTGGAGGCCCTTTTTTAAGCGAGAAGTCTCCTGATCCTAGCGTTACAGCAGCTTTGGAAGCTAAATATGGTCTGGACAAACCTTTAGGAGAGCAATATATTACCTATCTGAAAGGCGTAGTACAGTTTGACTTCGGACCATCAATAAAGACAAGAGGATGGACAGTCACAAATATTATTCTTACAGGATTTAAAACATCAGCAAAAATTGGTATTTTGGCTGCTCTATTAGCAATTTCTGTTGGGGTAGTTTTGGGATCAATTGCTTCTATCAAGCATAATAAAGTTGCTGATAAAGCAATAATGGTGACTTCAACTGCTTGTGTTGCTATGCCATCGTTTATCATTGCTACCTTTTTGTTATTATTATTTTGTGTGAATTGGCAGATTTTTCCTAGTCGTGGAGACGATCCAGGGGGACTAATTCTTCCAATTTTCGCTTTGAGTTTATATCCAATGGCTTACATTACCAGATTGACAAGATCTAGTATGCTTGATATCTTAGGACAGGATTATATCAGAACAGCTAGAGCTAAAGGAGTTAGTGAGAAAAAAGTAATTTTCAAACATGCATTAAGAAATGCTTTGACTCCAGTAATCACTTATGCTGGACCGATGATTGCTTATATATTGACAGGAAGTTTAGTTGTTGAAAAGATATTTTCCGTCCCTGGATTGGGAAGTAAATTTGTCAGCAGTATTATAAATAGAGATTATCCATTGATTATGGGAACAACCATATTTTTAACAACAATTGTGGTATTGATGTTGTTAGCTAGTGACATCCTATACAAGGTTGCTAACCCACGTATGGATTTGGAATAGGAGGATTTATGGACGTGAATAAAAACCCTAAGAAAAATCCGTTTAGTTTACAACTCGATTTGAGCAAATTTGAACCCGCAACTGCTGAAGAGAAAAGTCAGCAGGATAAAATGCGTGAGAGCACAACATTTTTCAAGGATGGTATAAAGAGGCTGAGAAAAAATACAATATCAATGATCTGTTTATATATCATTGTTGTTGTAGCCCTAATCGCTTTTATTGTTCCCTCTATCTATCCATACAGTTATGATGAGATGTTGGGTGTTACAGCTGGTCAACCAGTTGATAGCAGCTATAATAATTTAGATCCTTTTGAATATGGAACTACTGAACTAGAAAAGATAGCAAATGGTGAAAAAGTTTTTCCTCATATTTTTGGAACTGATAGCAGTGGTAGAGATTATGCCATTAGAGTAATTTATGGAACAAGAATATCGTTATTGGTCGGCTTTTTTGCAAGTATCATCGTCTTAATAATCGGAATGATTTATGGATCAGTCGCTGGTTATTTTGGTGGTAAAGTCGATTTGTTCATGATGAGAATAGTCGATATTATATATTCCTTACCAGACATGTTGATAATTATTCTTTTATCGGTAGTTTTAAAAGAAACATTGGGATCATGGCTTGAAGGCACATTCCTCGCTAAACTTGGTACAGGAATGATCAGTATTTTTATTGTCTTTGCCCTGTTATACTGGGTAAGTATGGCAAGACTGATTCGAGGACAAATAATGAATATCAAACAACAGGAATTTGTTTTAGCAGCAAAATCAATTGGTGCTTCATCCTCGAGAATAATCAGAAAACATCTATTACCTAATTGTATTAGTGTAATAATTATCTCAACAGCTCTACAAATTCCATCAGCCATTTTTACGGAAAGCTTTCTGAGCTTTTTGGGATTAGGAGTATCGATTCCCATGCCTAGTTTAGGTTCACTGGCATCTGATGCCCTTGCTGGAGTGTATTCATACTCTCATCGTCTGGTAATACCAGCTCTTGTAATATGCTTTATTGTTTTGTCATTTAATCTTCTTGGCGATGGCTTGAGAGATGCCTTCGATCCTAAGTTGCGAAAGTAGGTGAAACTATGAGTCTATTAGAAGTAAAAGATTTAAAGACATCGTTTTATGTTCCCGAAGGAGAAGTAAAAGCCGTAAATGGAATTTCCTTTTCTCTTGATGAACAAAAAGTCTTGGGAATTGTTGGTGAGTCTGGTTCTGGTAAAAGTGTTACAGCTTATTCAATAATGCAAATATTGACGAATCCCGGTAAAATTGTGGGTGGAAGCATTAAATATAAAGGTGAGGAATTAATCGGAGCCAGTGATGATACGATCAGAAAAATCAGAGGTAATAAAATCAGTATTATCTTTCAGGATCCAATGACTAGTTTAAATCCTGTATATACTATAGGAAATCAATTGGTAGAAGCAATAATGCTTCACACCAATCGTGATAAAAAAGAAGCCGAAGCAAGAGCAATTGAGATGCTTACCCTTGTTGGGGTAAATGAGCCAACTAAGAGGATTAAACAATATCCTTATGAGTTTAGTGGAGGCATGCTACAAAGGGTTATGATTGCTATGGCTTTAGTCTGTGAACCCGATATCCTGATTGCTGATGAACCAACAACAGCACTAGATGTCACTATTCAAGCCCAAATTTTGGATTTGATGAAGGCATTACAAAAAAAGATGGGAATGGCCATTATCCTTATTACTCATGATTTAGGAGTAGTAGCGGAAATGTGTGATGAAATCGATGTAATGTATGCTGGTAAAATTGTTGAAAGAGGAACAGCAGAGGAAATATTCTATCATCCAAAGCATGAGTATACAAAAGGATTGATTCGTTCAATTCCTGTATTAGGTCATGAAAGAGAAAGGTTGAAGCCAATTGCTGGCTCACCTGTTGATTTACTAAACATGCCAGATGGATGTGCTTTTGCTCCCCGATGTGAAAGAGCGATGAAAATTTGCTTAAAAGAATATCCTGAAGAGATTTCTGTTGGGAAAGATCACTTATCGTCTTGTTGGGTGAACATCAGGGATGCTCTTGAAAAAGATGGGATCTCCTTAGAAAAGGAGGTAAAAGATGAATAACGAAAAAGAAATTGTTAAAAAAAATGATGACATCATTCTAGAAATTAAAAATCTTAAGGAATATTTTAATATAAATACAGGATTCCTTAAAACAACCAAACTCAAGGCAGTCGATGATGTTTCTTTCTTTATCAAAAGAGGGGAAACACTGGGACTTGTTGGTGAAAGTGGCTGTGGTAAGACAACAGTTGGAAGAACAATAGTCAATCTATATAAACCAACCAGTGGTCAAATAATTTTTGATGGTGAAGTTATCAATAATAAAAAAAGTATTAAAGAATTTCGAAAAAAAGCTCAAATTGTTTTTCAGGATCCATATTCTTCATTGAATCCTAGAATGACAGTAGGGGATATTATTGGCGAACCTCTTGATGTCCACAAGTTATATAAGACAAAAGAGGAAAGAAAACAGAAAATTGATCACTTAATGGAACTCGTCGGCTTATCAACGGAACATGCTACAAGATATGCTCATGAGTTTAGTGGCGGTCAAAGGCAAAGAATTGGAATTGCTAGGGCATTAGCAGTTAATCCAGAGTTTATTGTTTGTGATGAACCTGTTTCCGCATTGGATGTCTCTATTCAAGCACAAGTAATCAATATGTTTGAAGATTTACAAAAGAAATTGGGATTGACATATCTCTTTATCGCCCATGATATCCTAGTTGTTAAACACATATCACAAAGAATTGCCGTTATGTACTTAGGAAAAATTGTTGAGCTGGCCTCATCAGATGAGTTGTATGATCATCCACTTCATCCATACACGATATCGCTATTGTCAGCTGTACCAATTCCAGATCCCAAGAGATCAAAACAAAAACATCGAATAATCCTTGAAGGAGATGTCCCTAGTCCTTTAAAAGTTCCGAGTGGATGTGCCTTTAGAACAAGATGTTCACGGGCAACTGAAAAATGTGCTCAGGAAAAACCTGAACTCATTGAAATGAAAGATGGTCACTTCGTGGCCTGTCACTATGTAGATTTAAGTGACGTTAAAAATTAGGCAATAATAGTTTAGAAAGATATCTAAATATTATTTATAAAAAAATTAAAAGGAGAAAGAAAATGAAAAAAGTATTAAGATTATTACTTGTTATTTTAACTGCTTTTGTACTTACAGGATGTAAGAAAAGCACTACATTAGTCGCTTGTGTTGGTCCAAATCCTGATACAATTGATCCTGCTTTAAATAGCTCTGTTGATGGTGCTACTTATATCATTCATGCCTTCTCAGGCCTTGTTGGATGGGCTCAAGATGAAGACGGAAACTTGGAATTAGTTGCTGATTGTGCTAAAGCATTACCAGAAGCTGAAGCAACTGCTGATGGTAAAGTAAAATATGTATTCGAATTGAAAGATGGTTTAAAATGGTCTGATGGAACAGAATTGACAGCTGCTGATTTCGTATATTCATGGAATCGTGCTGCTTCTCTTGAAACTGCTTCTGATTATGGCTACATGTTTGATGTAATTGATGGTTATGCTGAGATGACAGCTGCTGATGATGATGGAGTTGCATTAAACCCAGATGCTAAATTGAATGTTACAGCTTCTACTGATGGCAAGAGTATTACTATTATTCTTCCAGTAGACGTTCCTTATTTCCTAGAATTATGTGCCTTCCCAACTTATATGCCTGTAAAACAGTCTATAGTTGAAGCAAATCCTGATGGATGGGCAACTGCTGTTGAAACTTATGTTGGAAATGGTCCTTACAAATTAGTTGAATTCTCACTAGATAGCAAACTTGTCTTCGAAAAGAATGAATATTATCATAACGCTGATGCTATTAAGCTTGATAAGATTGAATTTGCTCTATCTGATGATGACACAGCTATTCTTGCAAACTTTAAGAATGGTACATATAAGATGATTGATTCAGTACCAAACGATGAAATTGATACATTAAAAGTTGAATATCCTGATGAATTCGTAATTGCTGGTCAATTAGGTACATATTATGTATGTTTCAATGTAAACGATACTCAATTTAATGGATATACTCAAGCTGAAAAGACAAAGATTCGTTTAGCTCTATCTTTGTTAATCGATCGTAATTATGTTGTTAAAGAAATCGGTAAAGCTGGACAACAACCTGCTAATGGTTTCGTTCCTCTTGGCTTGATTGAACCAGATGGAAGCGAATATATCTCTAATAATGGTCCTGCTGGTGATGGTAGTGGATATTATAGTGTTGCTGAAGCAGACTATGCTGCTAACTGCGCTGAAGCTATCGGATTATTAAAAGAAGTTGCTACATCAAGCGGTAAATTTACTGTAGGTGCTGATAATAAATTAACAGGATTCCCAACTCTTAAGTATATTACTAATAAGGGAACTGGTCATGAAGCTATCGCAACATATTTACAAAGTGCTTTCTCAGGTTATGGAATTACAACAACTATTGAAGTTCAAGAATGGGGTACATTCTTAAATACTAGAAAAGATGGCGATTACTCTGTTGCTCGTAATGGTTGGTTAGCAGATTATAATGATCCAATTTCTTTCCTTGATATGTGGACTACTAATAGTGGTAATAATGATACTCAATTTGGTAGAGGTGAGCATGCATCATATGCAAATTATACATATAAAGGTGCATCTGGAAAAACTTGGGCTGAATCATATGATTTATTAATCGCTGAGGTTAAGGCAACAAAAGATCAGGCAACTCGTTTTGAATTAATGCATCAAGCTGAAGATATCTTGATGACTACTGGAGCTATTTGCCCAATCTACTATTATACTGATATTTTCATGGTTGATACTAGTCTAAAGGGATTCTTTGCTAGTCCTCTTGGATACAAGTATTTCATGTATGCTGAAGTAAAATAATTTTAAATGTAAGAAGGTAAAGTTTTAGGCTTTACCTTTTTTATTGTATAATGATGAATAATAATATATAATAAAAAAAGATAAAAAATATTAAATTTTCCCTTGACTCTAACCTTAGAGGAGATAGTATACTCTTTTTGATGTGAGGTGATTTAAATGATTAAAATTGGAGATTTTTCCAAAATGGCAAAAGTGACGATTAAAGCCTTACGATATTATGATGAGATAGGCCTATTAAAACCATCATATATCGATAGAGATACATCTTATCGCTATTATGAGACAACACAATTGACAGAACTCTCTAAAATTGTTTTGTTAAGGCAGATTGGTGTTCCAATTGAAGACATAATTCGCTACAAAAAGGGAACAAGTCTTGAAGAAATACTCAAGGAGAGAAGGACTGCAGCAATTCAAAACCTTGAAAACAGTAAAAAGCAATTACTTCACATTGATTATTTACTAAAAGAAAAGGAGAAAATAATGGATTATCAAGCAATTATTAAGAATGTACCAGAATGTGTTGTTTACTTCCGTCAGGGAATAATCAAAAACTTTTCAGAAATTACTTCGTTTATTGTTGATGCTGAAAGAGAAGTCAGAGAAAACAATCCTGATATTAAAATAGTAGAACCCAATTACTGTTATATCATCTATCTAGATGAAGAGTTTTATCCAAAAAACATGCTCATAGAGTATGCTGAAGCTGTAGTAAAAGAGGGTGTAGCTAGTAAAAATGTGCAGTTTAAAACTGTTCCTGAAACGAAAGTGGTAAGTTTGTTGCACAAGGGAAGCTATAACGGACTTACTGATGCTTATGCTTATATTACAAAATGGATCAGAGAAAATGGTTATACTATTATTGATCGCCCTCGCGAGAGATATATCGATGGTCATTGGAACAACAAAAAAGAAGAGGATTGGTTAACTGAAATTCAGTTTCCTATAGCTAAATAACAAAAAGGGACTTACGAACAATCGTAAGTCCCTTTATTCATTTTCTCTGAAGATTTTTTGAAGATGCTTTTTGACACCTTGATGATCATTATCACTCTTTGTAAATGCTTTAGCAACTTTTTCGAGTTCATCTGAACAATTTTTAATAGCTACACCATAATGCGCTTTTTTAATCATAGAGATGTCATTGTTTTCATCACCAAATGCAATAGTTTTAGTTGGATCAATTTGATATCTCTCAATTAGATATTGCATAGCTTTCCCTTTATTAGCGTTTTTATGGCTGAGAACAAAAGTACACAGACCATCTTTTTCGCCCCAATATCCATAGGCAAAGTCTTTATAACTCTCCAGTACATCAACTGTCTTTTGATATCCTTCCTTAATAATTTGAAAAAAGGAAATATGAAGATCTTCAGTAACAATATTCTTTAATTTTCCTTCAACCCTTTTTATATTAAACTCTTTATCATCATGAATGATCCACCAAGGAATATATTTCTTATTCTCCATAAATAAATAGTTATCACTACCAACAAAGCCACTAAATAGGTAAGGATCTATTTTGGAGAATAACGATTTAAATGTTTCCTTATCCATGTGGTTACTGATATGCTCATAACCATTTTCATTGGGAATATATATATTTGCACCATTATCACAGATGATAGGATTTTTAATCTTTAACAAGCGAGCAAACCTAATTGTCCCCTGAACAGGTCTCCCTGTAGCTATCACAAACATATGTCCCTTTTTGACCAATTTTCTGATATAAATCCGTGTAGCTAGGGGAATATTTTTCTTAGTAGTTAGTAAAGTAGAATCTAAATCAGAAAGTATCAGATATTTATTCATATAATCACCTTTACCAATTATATCATAAAATTGGCATAAATATTAGTATTTTGTAAATCTTTACTTTTTTACTTAAAAAGGGTATAATATATTCCAAAGTATTAGATGATAGGAAAGGATAAACAAAATAAGGTTTATTGAAGGTGTCTACATGGAAGAAAATGGAAAAGAGAGAAGAGAACAAAGTAAAATAATTGTTTTTCTAAAAAAATACGGAAAAAAGCTTCTTGATTATTTAATTAAAACAATGAATGGTATGGCTTTTGGTTTATTCTCTACCCTTATTATCGGAGTAATAATTCACAGGATCGGAATCCTTCTTAATGTTGATGCTATTGTTGAACTAGCTAAAACCCTTATGGGCTTAATGGGAATCGGAATCGGAATCGGTATTGCTTGGTCACTTAAACTCGATGGATTACGTTTAATCGTTGCTGGTGTCAGTGGTGGTATTGCTACATTTAAGTTTAAGGACCCTTTGGTTGCTTATCTTTGTGTAATTGGTTCTATTGAAATATTGAATCTAATTTTGAGAAAAAAAACACCAGTGGATATAATTATCATTCCTCTGTTATCATCCTTTGTGGCCTATGGAATAACTCTGCTGATAGGAGAACCTGTTTCTTCAGCGATGACCGCTCTTGGAAATTTCATTGAAAGAGCTACTACTTTACAACCACTCTTTATGGGAATAATTATTGCTGTTATTATGGGAATGGCATTAACAGCACCAATTTCTAGTGCGGCTATTGCTACTGCAATAGGAATAGGGGGACTTGCTGGTGGAGCCGCTGTAGTTGGCTGCTGTGTGCAGATGCTTGGATTTGCTGTGATGTCACGTAAAGATAACAATATCGGAATGGTTCTATCGGTAGCTTTTGGAACTTCAATGCTCCAATTTAAGAATATCCTTAGAAAACCAGTTATATGGGTACCAACTATTGTTGTATCTGCGATTTTGGGACCATTATCTACTTTAGTATTTAAGACAGAATGTATAAGTGTTGGAGCTGGTATGGGAACTAGCGGTTTAGTCGGTCAATTTGCCACTTTTGATGCTATGGGAGCAACCTCTGGTTTCTATTGGTCATTGATAGTGCTAGAGTTTATTCTTCCAATTGTCTTGGTTTTTATTGTTGATGTTATTTTTAGAAAACTTAAAATCATCAAACCTGGTGATTTAAAAATCTGATGAACAGATAAAAAGTACTATTAATCTAGTACTTTTTTTATTTCAAAATGATTTAATGTTTACAAATGATACAAAAAATAGTAAAATAAACCCAAAAAGCGAGGTGTAATCTTATGTTAAAAAGAAGCAAACTATTAGCCATTTTTCTTCTATTATTTATCTTTTTAAGTGGCTGTAGCAGTAAATGCATTGATGAATGTGAAAAATGTCTCGAAAATCCAAGTGTTGAGGAATGTCCTGAATGCGATATTACCAAAGCGGAATGTGATGAATTATTTCCTTGCCCAGAGGCCCCGCTTCCAACTGAAGCAGAATGTGATGAATTATATCCTCCTGAACTTTGTAAGGAATGTCCCGAAGATCCCCAAGTGGAACCTGTTAAATTAGGAATTGATAACATAGATCAGTATTTAGGATACTTTGAAGGAAAGAGAGTGGGATTGATAACCAATCAAACAGGATTTAATAGTGAATTCCGATCTACAATTGATATTCTATATGAAAAGACCAATTTAACAGCCCTTTTCGCTCCAGAGCATGGAATTAGAGGAAATGTTAGTGCTGGAGGAAGTATTGCTACTTATGTAGATGAAGCTACAGGACTAAATGTTTATAGTTTGTATGGTAGTACAACAATACCAACGGCCGAGATGATGAATCAAATCGATGTCATGTGTGTTGATATCCAGGATGTAGGTGCTAGATTCTATACATATGTCTATACAATGGCCAATGCTATGAAGGCTTGTACCCTTTATGATAAGGAATTTGTTGTCTTTGATCGACCAAATCCTGTTGGTGGAGAAGCAGTACAGGGAAATGTTCTCGATATGAGCTATTCATCATTTATCGGGATGTATCCAATAGTACAGCGACACGGAATGACAATTGGTGAAATCGCTAAGCTTTTTGTTCTTTTAGATGATGGAATTGATATCGATGTTAAAGTTGTTCCGATGACTGGATGGAAACGTGATATGTATTATGATGAAACGAATTTACCATGGATTCCACCATCGCCTAATATCCCAACAATTGAAACAGCAGTGGTATATACAGCTACTTGTATTTTTGAAGGAACAAATTTTAGTGAAGGAAGAGGGACTCAAAAACCATTCGAAATGATAGGAGCTCCTTATGTTAATGCTGAGGAGTATGCTAAAGCTCTAAATAATTTGAATCTTCCAGGAGTTTATTTTACCCCAACATACTTTACTCCAACTTCTTCAAAGAATAGTGGTGTACTATGCTATGGAGTTCTAGTTCATGTAACTGATAGAACAACCTTTGAATCTGTTAAGACAGGTTGGGCGATGATTGAAGTCGCCAGAGATTTGTATCCTGAAGATTTTGTTGTCCTTGGTAACAAGGAACGCTGTTCTATGGATTTGTTGAGCGGAAATAACTATCTTCGTTTAAGAACATATTCATTATCGGAATTATTCGACATAATTGATGAAGACACAGAAGAATTCTTAAAATTACGTAATGAGTGCTTGATTTACAATTAATAAACATAAAAAAAGAAATGCTTCTTTTATTAGCATTTCTTTTTATTTTCCTTGAAAGATATTAATCATTTCATCAGGATTTAAAGTTATTGGTAATAAGAAACAATTACCTCTTACTAAATCAGATTTCTGAAGATCTTCTAAAGCTCCTTTAAGAGTAGAACTATTTTCGATTGCCTTGTCCATTTCACTAGTAGACTTAAATTCAAAGACTATTGCATAACTGAGAAGATCACCACTGAAAGCATGGACGGTAACCGAAATTTTTTCACCATCTTTACCATCAAAGACATTTTCATAATCAGTAGCCGTATCTTCATCATAAGTATAACCAGCATCTTCAAAAGACTTTTTGATTGAATTGAAAGAAGATGTACAAGCTGTTAAAGTTAAAGTCAAAATTAAAAGAACTAAAATCAATAAACCATTTTTTACATTTTTCATGATAAACATTTCTCCTTCTGACTCAATTATACTATATTTCAAAAAAATTGTAAAACAAAACCATCTAACTCTATGATAGATAATTAAAATTTATGGAAAAAATGGAAATTTTATGTTATAATTTTTGTAGCAAAAATGGAGGTAATATGTTTAAAAGAATTGCAACATACAAGATTACTACAATAATTACCTGTACTCTATCAATCCTCAATGCGATGTTTTATTTTTCGATGCGTTGTATATGGAGTGGTATTGGTAAGGTCTTGAATGGAAATCAGATGATTCCCCTTGTGATTATGGGAGTTTTTGTTTTAGTAGCAATTATTGCCTGGGTACTGGCTTGGCTACGCAAAGAAAAAATATTGATGTATATAACCCTGTTTATAACCCTTGTTTTGGATGTGGGGCTTTTCTTCATTATTAAATTAGGTGCTTCTGATTATCTTTTGTTTATTCTTCGTGATTTTCTTGATTGCTTGTTATATGGAATAGCTATTCTTTTGGTAGTTTGGATAATATACTTTTATTCTGATAGTAAATTAACTAAAATGAAAGTTTTAAAGAGTTT
>JAQUYR010000018.1 GCA_028691715.1 Bacilli bacterium
GATTTTTACGTCACCAATGAGGAAATCACTATTGAATTAGACCCACTTCTAACTCCTTCAAAAAATTTAGAACATATCTTTAATAAATATAAGAAGGCTAAAAGAACCATTGCTCATCTAGAAGAACAAATGGAGATAACAAAACAGGATATTGAATATTATAGATGTCTACTAGAACAACTAAATTTATCTAGAAGCCTTGATATCAAAGAAATATATGAGGAACTTAAATTAAAAAAGGTGATTTCTAAGACAAGGAAATCCCCTAAACCAAATATTACTACTTACCAGGATCAGTCTGGTAATACGATTCTTGTTGGTAAGAATAATGTTCAAAATAACTATCTTACCCATAAATTAGCCAACAAGAATGATTATTTCTTTCATGTTCAAGGTAGTCCTGGCAGTCATACCATTTTAAAATATGATATGATTACTGATGATGGTCTGCATCTTGCAGCAAAAATCGCTGCTTACTATTCAAAAAGCCGTTTTTCGAGCAATGTTGCTGTTGATTATACTCTTGTTAAGAACGTCAGAAAAGTACCTGGAACAAAAGGTTCCTTTGTTACTTATACGAATTACAAGACAATCTTCATAACTCCTAATATCGAAGAAATAAAAATGTATCTGAAAAAATAAAAGCTCTATTTCAGAGCTTTTTTATATTGGCAAATCCTAATAAAAGGACATTCTTCACAGTGAGGGTTCTTAGCTTTGCAAAAATATCTGCCAAAAAACAATAGTTTCAGATGAACTTGGTGCCAAATTTCCCGGGGATATAATGACATCAATTTTTCTTCAACAGCAATAACATCGTTGCTACTAACAAGACCTAAACGATTGCTGACTCGAAGCACATGGGTATCAACAGCAATTCTGGGAATTTTAAAAGCTTCTGTTAGCATCACATTGGCGGTTTTTCTTCCCACCCCTGGTAGAGTTATTAGATAATCATAATCAGCTGGTATTTTTAAAAAGCCATCATCTTTCAACTTTTTAGCTAATCCAATGATGTTTTTAGCCTTGTTATTGGCTAACCCTAAGGGTTTAATGATCTCCTTAACATCATCAACATCAGCAAGAGCTAACGAATTAATCGTCTGATATTTCTCAAATAATGGTAAAGTCACTTTGTTGACTAAAACATCAGTTGTTTGGGCAGAGAGAACAATGGCGACTAAAAGTTCAAAGTCATTGTGATAATTCAATTCGCAACGGGCATCAGGATACATCTTAGCGAGTTCTGAATAGATACTATTTGCGTCCATTGTATACCTTGCTAAATAATCTTTCAATATCCGGATTTATTTCAACATTCTCATCCTTTTTATTATGCTGTTTATACAACCAACGATCGATAAAGGCTAAACCCCGATTTTTATTCTTAATGGCTTCTAAAAGAGCATCACATACCTCTTCATATTCATAATTATAATCAAAATACCATTTGTTAACCATTTGAACCTCTAGAGGAGTCAGAATTTTTTTTAATTCTCTTTCCATATCTTTGATTGTTTTCTTAACAACATTTTTTTTGGTCTTTTGGTCTTCTTTTTCGTCTTCTCCTTCAAGAATAAAACTCAACTTGCGATATAACTCGTTTAGACTGTATGTTTCTTTAGAATTTTTGGGGGAGATTTCCAGTGTAATAAATCCCTTATTGACTAAATCAATGACTCTTTCACTGCACTGTTCTTCATCAACTGTCATTGTTGAAACCAATTGATTAAAAGAAACCGACTTTTCTCCTTGATTTAAAAAGCTGTTTATTTTCATTAAAATAATAGCATCAAGTTCATTTAAACCAATCTGATGATATTTTTCTAATAGAATCTTATTAAAATCAATGATATTATTTTTTAAAAGGTCATAATATCTATTCATAATTTACTCCCACTCTTTTTATTCTTATTACTATTGTATGTGTTTTAACTGATAATTGCAATAGTCTTTTTTATTTTTTAGAAAATATAAAAAAAGGTATTCATAAAATGCCTTTTTTCTATTCTATCGTGCCATTTTACTCAATGCATCTTTAGCGGCGGCTTGTTCAGCCTTGCTCTTGCTCTTTCCTATACCTTCACCCAATATTAATCCCTCATGAGAAACCTCAACGATGTATGTTCGGTCATGGCTTGGGCCTTCCTCCCGAGAATTGTATACTAAAGCTTCACGGCTTTCTGACTGAATATATTCTTGAAGTTCACTTTTATAATCATCAAAATATCCCTGATCAATTGATTTTATATTAGAAAAAATCACCAAATCAAGGATCTCTCTGACTTTTTCAAGACCTAAATCGAGATACAAAGCTCCTAAAAAGGCTTCAAAAAGATCAGCAAGTACCGATATTTTTGTGCTTCCTCCTTGAGAAGCTTCTCCTTTTCCTAGAAGCAAACAATCATTTAACTGAAGCATCTTTGAATATTCAGCATTGGCATCAGCACAAACATATTTAGCCCTAGTCTTTGAAAGATCTCCTTCAAGCATTTCTGGATAAGTCTTATACAAATACTCACCAACGAGGAAATCAAGAATAGCATCTCCTAAGAATTCTAATCTCTCATTATAGGGACAATTGTGCTCATTACCATAGGTTTTATGGGTAAAGGCCATTAGATATAAATCAATATTTCTATATTTTATATGAAGTTTTTTTGCAATTTTCTGAAATTTCTTAGTAAAATCGTCGCTACTCATCATCTTCGTTATCACCGATCACAGCTTTCATTTTTGCAACAACTCCACCATTTACTGCTAAACGAGCTTGATTAATAGCCTTTGAGAAGGCATAAGCACTACTAGCACCATGAGCTTTCACAACGACTCCATCGACTCCAAAAAGATTTGAACCACCAATTTCATCGGGATTCATGCTCTTCTTAAAGCCCTTGAAGACATTTTTCATGAAGAAATAGCCTATCTTTGCTCTAAAACTTTTTTTAATCTCATCCTTAAAATATTTACCAACCATCTTAGCTACACCCTCGCTGGTCTTCATAACCATATTTCCGGTGAAACCATCTGTGATCAGAATATCGCATTCGGTAAAAAACAACTCTTTAGGTTCTATATTACCAAAGAAATTAACATTGGGATCTTCACTTAACAATTTAAAGGTCTCCTTATCAACTTCTCTTCCCTTACCAGGTTCACTACCAATATTTAAAAGACCAACAAGTGGCTTTTCCAGTTTAGATGTTTCCTTTAAATATATTGTTGCATACTCAGCAAGTTGAACAATATGCTCACTTCGCAACTCGACATTCGCTCCAACATCCAATAATAAGCGGGATTTTCCTCCTAAATTAGGCAGAGTCGGACATAAAGCAACTCTTTTCATTCCCTTAATTCGACGGATTACCAAATGGGCAGCAGCAATAGTTCCCTGAGTAGGCCCAGCCGTAACTACACCATCAACAATCTTATCTTTGACTGCCTGAAAAGCCATTACTAAAGAGGTATCGCGATTTCGGCGAATTTCTCCAATTGGATCCTTCTCACCCATATCAACCTTCCTTGGAGCATGAATGATTTTCACTCTTTCACTGGGGACTAAATACTCATTTATTGCTTTTTCATCTCCAAATAAGGTTAATTCAATATCCTTATATTCTTCTATTGCTAAATTAACACCTTTGACGATTGCTTCGGGAGCGAAATCGCCTCCCATTGCATCAATTGCTAGTTTAATCATGAATTCCTCCTAATCTAACATTTCCTTGTTCTGTTGATAATTATCATCAACAATTTTTTTGATTTCCTGATATTCTTCATCAATAAACAACTTATCACTAGCAATAATTGAAGCTGCTAGGTTATTTGCTTCTTCTAAAATATCTTTATCCAATACTAAATCGGCCATTTTAAAGGAAATTGTTCCCGATTGCTTTTCACCAAAAAAGTCTCCTGGTCCCCTTATCAATAAATCTTCTTCAGCTAGTAAAAAACCGTCGCTGTTCTCTTCAACAAGTTTCAACCTTTCAATAGCACTTTGAGCACTGGTATTGCTTATCAAAAAGCAATATGCTTGTTCATCACTACGACGAACACGACCACGCATTTGATGAAGCTGAGCTATTCCAAAACGATCAGCATCAAGAATTATCATTGTTGTGGCATTAATAACATTTACACCAACTTCAATTACGCTTGTAGAGACAAGAATTTGAATTTTGTTTGCTGAGAAGTCAGCCATTACTTGTTCTTTTTCAGTCGATTTTAAACGGCTATGAATCAATCCTATCTCACATATATCTTTAAAATATTCACTCATACGGCTATATATCTCTGTAGCATTCTTTAAATCGATAACCTCAGATTCCTCAATCATCGGAGCAACAATATATATCTGATGACCTTTTGCTAATTCTTCCTTGATATGCTCTAAAACAATACCTCTATTTTCATATTGAATGAATTTCGTAATCGCTTCTTTTTTATTACCAGGAAGAGTTTTAATCAACGAAATGTCAGATTCTCCAAGAACACTGATTGCTAATGTTCGGGGAATAGGTGTTGCACTCATCTTCAGATGATCAATCAAATGACCCTTTCCAACAATGGAAACTCTCTGGCGAACTCCAAAGCGATGCTCTTCATCGGTAACTACTAATCCTAGCGAATGGAAAACCACATCTTTTTGGAATAGGGAATGAGTTCCGATTATTATATCGACCTTTTTATCAAATAAATCCGATAGAATAATTTTTTTATCCTTTGGAGCAACTGAAGAAGATAACATGACAATATTGATATTTTCATTGGCAAATAACTCTTTAAAAGTATTATAGTGCTGATTAGCTAACACTTCAGTGGGAACCATTATGGCTCCTTGGTATCCAGCAGTGATAACCGCATATAACGCAATTGCAGCAACTACTGTTTTCCCACTGCCAACTTCCCCTTGTAAAAGCCGGTTCATCTTATATGGAGCTCTCATATCCTCAAATATTTCATCAAGAGACTTCTTTTGATCAACGGTCAGTTTATAAGGTAATTTACCTATGAAATCATTAACCTTACTGCTATCAAAATTAATAGATATTCCTTGAGGGTAATGTTTACGCATATAGAGCATGTATTTAATTTTTAATTGATACAGAAATAATTCTTCAAACTTAATTCTTTTAATTGCTAATTTTACTTCTTCGCTTTCTTCAGGAATATTAATGTATTTAATCGCTCTTTTTAAACTGATTAAATCATGAGAAGTTCGGATATCAGTGGGTAAATAATCGGTTATTTCATCACAATAATCATCATAAACCTTTTCTTTAAGTTCCAACATCTTTTCATCGGTTATTCCTTTTATGTTAAATATCGGATTAATGGCACTGCTAAACTCATTAAAATGAATTTCAGAGGCAGTGAAATTTTTCATATTTTCGCTAAATTTACCAGTAAGGCGAACATAAGTGCCATAATTTATCTTCGATTTTAAAAAATGGCGATTAAAAATTGTTGCTCTGATCTTTCGACCTTCAACATCTAAATAAAAATTCATAACTGAGAGCTTTGTCTTGACATTGGTAACAGTTGCTTTTGTTTGAACAACACCAGCTATCGTTACAGTTGTCTCGGGAGAAATCTCTTTATATGGAGTAATTGTATAATCATCAAATTTTGTTGGGAAGTTGAACAACAAGTCCTCAACAGTATTGATATTGCTCTTTTTCAAAAATAAAACCTGTTTAGGAGTTATATATGATATTTCACTTAATAAAACTTCTTTCATAATTCCACCATTCTCTAAAACAAGAAAAAGGGCTGAAAGCCCCATTCTACTCTATTGCTAGAATATAACTATAGACTTCTTGATTACCTTCGATGACATCTACCTCAAGATTGCTATAATTCCTCTCAATATGTTTTACTAATTCATTTACTTCTCTTTCGGTAACATCCGCTCCGTAAATGACAGTTATTATTTCCTTATCATCATTAATTGCATTCTTCAACAACTCTTTTGTAGCTTCAGAGCGTCGTTTATGCGATGTGACAATTTTACTATTACAAATACCGATAAAATCATCTTTATGAATGTCAATTCCCTCAAAAACAGTATCTCTAATGGAATATGTCACTAATCCTGTCGTCACATTAGCGATTACCTTCTGTAAATCCTCAAGGATTTCCTCTGGTTCACCACTGAGATCCATCATGGTCAAAGCTGAAAAACCTTGAGCAAGAGTCTTTGTTTCCACTATGTGTACTTGACTTTCAGTATAAATTTTTGCTGATTGATTAGCCGCCAAAATAATATTTTTGTTATTTGGAAAAACAAAAATATTCTCAGCGTTTAAAGTATCAAATCCACGGATGAAATCCTCAGTTGATGGGTTCATGCTTTGGCCACCAGAAACTATATAATCAGCTCCCAAATCCTTGAAAGTTTTAATTAAACCTTCACCACTAGCAACAGCAACAATGGCATACTTCTTACGGATATCGGGTTTAGCAGCTGGGTGAATATGTTCTTCACCACAAGGACATTCTCCTTCAGCAACATGTTTCAATTCTTCGTTTTCATGATGTTGAATTGTCATATTTTCAATTTTCAAATGAACAAATTCACCATATACCTGACCAATATTCAAAATATCTCCTGGTTTTAAGGTGTGTATATGTACTTTTACTAAATCTTCGTCTTTAACCAAAGCAATAGAATCACCTAAAGGATTAATGGCATCATAAATTTTACGTTCATCAAACTCTTCAACATTGACATCTTCCTTCAGCTTTAAGATGAATTCAGTACAATATCCAAACTCGACAGCCCCTGCATCGCTTTTAGGCATATGAGTTGCATAAGTGGTATCAACTGTCGCTGTAGCAACAAAGTCTTCGTCTAATGCTTCAGCCATTCCTTCAATAATAGCAAGATATCCAGCTCCACCACTATCGACAACTCCAGATTCCTTCAAAATCGGTAAAATATCCGGTGTTCTCTCTAAAGAAGCCCTGGCTTCACTTATATATTCCTTGAAAAATTCATTAATCGTCATCCTTGATGAAGAAATAGCTAACATTTTTTCACTAGCTTCCCTGGCAACTGTGAGGATTGTACCTTCAACAGGTTTCATAACAGCCTTGTATGCTTGTTTTACTCCGCTATCAAAAGCGTGAGCTAAACGAATAGCATCAACCTGTTCAAAGCCTTCAAATCCTTTGTTTAGTCCTCTAAACAATTGGGATAGAATAACTCCAGAATTTCCTCTAGCTCCCATCAACATACCACGGGATAATTTCTTGGAAATTTCATATATGTTACTCTCATGGGAATTATATATTTCATTAACTCCACCATCAATAGTCATTTTCATATTCGTTCCAGTATCACCATCTGGTACTGGAAATACGTTTAGGGCGTCAATTCTTTGGTAATTCTTTTTTAGATTTTCGGCACCATTTATAACAAGAGCCTTAAATAGAACTCCGTCAATTTTCTTAATCTGCATTAAAATGCCTCCATTAATATATATATTTGTTGATTATTTGCATGTATAAAAAAAATTATTACCTAGATATTATATCATAATTGAGGGGCTTAATCAAGATAATTCGCCTTTCAAAGAATGCAATTTTCTACTATAAAAGATATAAAATTTTACAATTTAGCATTTTTTAAACAAATATGTCTCCCAATAAAATATTATTTGTTTTGCTTGCTTTAATATTACTTTTATGCTATAATAAGTGAGGTTTAAAAAATAGAAATATTTTTAGGAGGTGTAATATGGCTCGCAAATGTTATGTAACTGGCTTAGGCACAGTTTCAGGAAACAACCGTCCTCATTCACTTAGTACCACTAAGAGAACTTGGAAAGCTAATTTACAAAAAGTTAGAATTAAAGATGAAGATGGAAAAATCAAACGCGTATATGTATCAACTCGTGCTTTAAGATCAGGACTTGTTGAACGTGCATAGCAAATAAAAAAGGGCTGTTAAGCCTTTTTTTATTATCTTTCTTTGGATTTAATAGCGATGATTTTCTTGTCTGTTTCAATAATCCCAATATCAATAATTTCATTACTCAAACATATACTGTCATCAATATCTAAAATATATCCATCAAGAGGATATTTAAATCCTTTTAACGTTATTTTGGTTTTATCATCAGTGGCAAAAAAGGAAACATACTTATATTCATCCTTCACCAGAGAATTGGACTTTTCAATTATAAAAATATCATTGATATCATCTAGAAGATGAATGTTCAAGTGGCTATATTTAATCATTACTCTGATAATAGCTAGGAAATGATCTAGTCTATTACCACTACCATTGTATATCTCAATTCTATCAAATCCCATATCAGAAATATAATCTACTGCTAGTTCTAAATCGCTAGCATTTTTTTCTTTAGGAAAAGATATTTTTTGCTCATAGGAAAATCCATATCGCTCAATATCTGATGAATCAAAATCACCAATAGCAATATTGGCGATGAGATTAAGGGAAGATGTAGCAATTATTCCACCATCAACAGCTACAATATACTCATCTTTTTCTTTTTTATACAAATTCTTAAAACTATTAAACCCGGCGCACACTATTTTTACAATCATAAATTCATCAACTCTTTAATCGTTTCTGCTCTGTTTTGGCTTTTAAAAATA
This sequence comes from Bacilli bacterium, assembly GCA_028691715.1. Taxonomy (GTDB): domain Bacteria; phylum Bacillota_I; class Bacilli_A; order ML615J-28; family CAG-698; genus JAAYBG01. The sequence continues at coordinate 8,626 of JAQUYR010000018.1, forward strand.
TATGTCCCAGCGACTACAACTTCACATCCAACATCTTTGCAAAGTTTTGCTGTTTCTATATTTATTCCACCATCAACTTGAATTAGATATTTATATTTCATCTTCTTCTTTTTTTCTGCAAGATAAGCTATCTTACCTAAAGCTACAGGCATGAATTTCTGACCACCAAATCCTGGTTCAACACTCATAACTAAGATCAAATCCAAATATGGAAGATATTCCTTTAAAACCTCAACATCAGTATTTGGTTTTATGGATATTCCTACTTTGACGTTCAATTTCTTTATTTCCGCTATTGTTGACAAGACATCATCAACAGCTTCATAATGAAAAGTGATAATATCAGCCCCAGCATCAACAAAACTTTTTGCATATTTTAAGGGATCGGTTATCATCAAATGGACGTCAAAAACAGCATTAACTTTTTTCTTTAAGCTCTGATATATAACTGGACCCATAGTAATATTGGGAACAAAGTGGCCATCCATAACATCAATATGTAAGAATTCTGCTCCAAAATCAGTAACCTCTCTTACCTCATCTAATAATTTAGAAAAGTCAGCCGATAAAATTGAAGGTGCTACTATCATATTTCATCATCCTTTCATCAGTATTTATTTTTAATATTTTCTTTAACTTCTTTAGCAAATAATAGATAATTTTGATATCGTGATGTTAAAATTTTCTTACTACTTACCAGACGCTTAACTTCACAATATGGTTCATCGATATGAGTACATTTAGAAAATTTACATTTACTACTCGCTTTATAAAACTCTCTAAATGTCTGACTTAATGTCAAGATATCAATATCATCAAATTCAACAGTTCCAAAACCAGGAGTATCTGCCAGCCAACCTTTTCCAATTCTTATAAGTTCAACATGTCTAGTGGTGTGTTTACCACGGTTTAAGGCAAGAGAAATATCAGAAGTTTTTATTTTTAACAGTGGATTAATTACATTTAAAATCGTACTCTTACCAACACCACTCTGACCAGCAACAACACATATATTACCTTCAACTTCTTCAGTTATTCTCTCAAGAAAATCTTTATCACTATTACAGTAGGATTTATATCCCAAATCCTCATAGTACTTCTTTATTATCTGAAATTGTTCTTTTCCCTTTAACAAATCTAATTTTGTATAAACCAAAATGATTTCAATATCTTGGTATTCAATTATTGAAATCATTCTATCAAGTAAACTGAGATTGAGTTCAGGCTCAGCAACTGAGAAAACCAGGAAAACTTTATCAACATTTGCGAGTACTGGACGATATAAGTCGTTTTTTCTAGTATAAATTTTAGTGATTACCTTTTCAGGAATATCAATTTCAACTCTGTCACCAACTTTGGGATTTTTTTCTTGAAATCGAAAAATACCTCTTGGCTTGCAAACAATAGTCTGATCATTTTCCAGAATAACTGTATATTCACCACTTATTGCCTTGATGATTAACCCTTCGCTCATTCATTCTCCTTCATAGTTTTTACTCTTAGCTGACCACAGGCAGCATCAATATCGTGACCATGTTCTTTACGAACAATGGCATTAATCCTATTCTTTATTAAATAGTCAAAGAATTGATTTCTAGTTTTCTCATCAGTACGCATAAATTTTCCATCAGTCTCATTATATGGTATCAGATTAACATAGCAGTTCAAATCTCTAACTAAGTTCACGAGTTCCTTAGCATCGTCAAGAGAATCATTTATTCCCTTCAATAAAATATATTCGAAAGTAATTCGGCGATTTGTCTTGGCATAATAAACCTTTAAAGCGGAAATCAATGATTCTAAATTATACTTTTTATTTATTTTCATGTATTCATTTCGTTTTTGATCGTTTGCAAAATGAAGACTAACAGCTAAATTAACCTGCAAATCCAATTCAGCAAATTCATATATTTTGGGAACTATTCCACATGTTGAGACAGTTATATGACGAGCTCCAATCTCTAATCCACGAGCGTCATTGATAATCTTTATAAACTCAACAACATTTTCGTAGTTATCAAATGGTTCACCAATTCCCATAATCACCACATGGCTAACCCTTTTTTCTTCAAGCCTTAGGTAATTATCTATTTCTAAAACCTGTAGTACCATCTCTGATGGTTCTAAATTTCGAATTCTCTTTATTGTTCCACTGGCGCAAAAGGCACATCCCATATTACAACCAACCTGAGAAGTGACACAAACACTATATCCATATTCATGGCACATTAAAACAGTTTCGATTAACGCACCATCCTTTAAAGCAAATAAAAATTTTGTAGTTCCATCACTGGCTACATTTTTTATAACCATCTTGAGTTTTGGAAGAGTAAATTCTTCCTCTAATTCTCCAATGATTTCTTTTTTTATATTGTTTATTTGTGTGAATTCACTAATTCGTCCACGATATAGAGCTTCAAATAATTGTGTTGCTCTAAATTTTGCTTGATTTTTTTCAAGAAAGTACTCTTCAAATTTTTTACGAGAGTAGCTATATGCATCTTTTTTTAGTTCGTTCACTATTTTCTCCTCAATTTACAAATATAAAATCCATCAGTATGATATTCAAAAGGTAAAATAACTTTTTCTTCAACCTTCTCAAAATCTTCATGGCGTCGAAGAAACTTAGCAATTTGCTTCTCATTTTCATCCTTATTTATAGTACAAGTACTGTAGATGAAAAAACCACCATGTTTTACTAGCATATATGTTTTTTCCAAAATTTCTTCTTGAAGATATTCCACTTCTTCAATTGCCTTGATAGTAATCTGATATTTTAAGTCAACTTTATGGCTTAGGACACCGAGCCCACTACAGGGAGCATCAGCAATCACATAATCAAAAGACTCCTCCTTTACATGAGTAGCAACATTTCTGGCATCTATCAACTGAGTTGATACATTTTCTACTCCTAGGCGTGAAAACGTCTTTTCCATTAACTTAATTTTATGAGGATATATATCACAAGCAAATATTTTTCCAGTATTATTCATTAAAGCGGCTAGATGAGCAGTTTTCCCTCCTGGAGCAGCACATAAATCAAGAACCAAACTGTTTTCCATAGGAGCAGCTACTTCAGCTACCATTTGGCTGGAAATATCCTGTATAGTTATCCTGCCATCTAAAAAAAGCGGATTATTGGCAATTCCATGATATATTACCAATCCATTTTTAACCAGTTCAGTTGGAGTATACTCAATTTTCTGCTCATCCAATTCTTTTAAAACTTCTTCTTTTGTAGTCTTTAAGGTATTAATACGAATGGCATCATTCTTAATAAGAGAATTTTCCTCAAGAATTTTCTCAACAATCTCAAAATTATAATCCTTTAACAGATAAGCAACTAACCAACTTGGATGAGAATATTTTATACTCAACTTTTGAATATCATCATAACCATCTAAAGTCCTCAATGGATTACGAAGAAAATTTCGAAGGACAGCATTAACAAAAGAACCGATTGATTTATCCTTAATATTAGCAATATCAACTGCTTCATTGACAACGGCATAATCAGGAATTTCAAGATAGATTATTTGATAGATGCTCATATATAAAAGATGTTTTACCCATGGTTTAGGCTTTTTCCGAACTATATATGGCTCAAGGTAGAAGTCGATTGTCATTAAATTTTGAATCGTTCCATACACCAAACTGGTAAATAAATTCTTATCCTCTATGCTTAATTCAAACTTGTTGAGAAATTCATTAACAACAATATTTGAAAAAGATTTTTTATTGATAATTTTATCAATGGCTTCTAGAGCCAGTTTTCTTGCATCCATAAATTATTCCATTACTTTCTTAATAAATAAATCTAATTCTTCACCACTTAAATAAATGCTGCCTATATTTCCATGTTTATAGTCATCAAAATCGTGAAAATCACTTCCCGCTGTAAAAACTAAACCCTTTTGCTTCGCATAATGCTTAAACCTTTTGGTATCTGTTGAAAGATTTGCTGGATATATTGCTTCCAAGCCATCTAGTCCCATAGCTATTAATTCTTTGTAACTGTTTTTCTTTAACAATACCGGATGTGCTAAAACAATCGTTGCCTTTGCCCTTTTTAGAATTTCAATAGCCTCTGGAGTTGTGATTTTGGTGCTGGGGATGTATGCTGGACAATTATCCCCTAACATTCTCTCGAAAATCTCTTTCTTGGTATAGTCATACCCCTGACTTATAATTTCACTAGCAATATTTCCTCTGGTAATGCTATGAAGTCTTAATAAAGGTGTGACATCTAATTCTATTTTAAAATATCTTTTTAAAAGTTCGGCTATATCTTGACAACGTTTAATGCGATTTATCCTTTGTTTTTCTAGTACTTCTTCTAGTTCTTTCAAGTCACTATCGTTTTTGAAGTAACCCAAAATATGCACTGATTCACCTAGATACTCAGTTGAAAACTCAACTCCCAATATAACTTTAATACTATATTTATCAGCAATTTCAATAGCTTTTTTAGCACCAGTAAGGCCATCATGATCAGTGATGCTGATGATATCTAAACTCTTTGAAGCCTCTTTAAGAACTTCTTCAACTGATAAAGCTCCATCGGAATAGATGGTATGAATATGAAAGTCTCCTCTCATCAAGATTTCCTCATAGTCTGCGATTCGTTATATATTAGGACGATGATGTATTTTTTTTCTAATTCCTGATAATTGCTGATAAAGTTTTTATCCTCAAATATGGCTTTATCACTCTTCTTGATTACATAATTTATTTTTGAGAACAAATTAATCCATTTTGGATAATCATAGTACATGATTATCTCGTTTTCTAAGAAATACTCCATGGAAAACTTTGCAACATAGTTTTTTGTTAGACCTTTTTTCATAAAAGAAATTAATCCACTAATCGTCTTAGTAATAAGTTCCCCAGTATTGTAGCAAATATAATCATAAGTATCCTGAAGACTGTGATATTTATTTATTTCTTCAACAACATAGTCATAATATTCAATTAATTCATTATAGGTTTTCTCATTACAAAAAGTGTATGATGCCATTTTCAAATTTGGATAATAACTTTTTTTATATTTATCAAGATCATCAATTAAATCGTGATAGTAGACATGCAAATCACTCAATTGATAGAATATTTCATCAACCATTTCATCAGTTACAATCTTTTTTCTTTTTAAAGAATTATTAGCTTTTTTCATACTCTCATATTGCTTTACTAGTTGCTCAACATATTTATCAATAGATAATTTATCTATCTGATAGTTATCACTACTAGTAACAGCCAAAGAGAAAAGGTTTAGGAAATGATATTGATGAAGTAAATCAATCATCTTTTTATCAAAATCTGAAAGATCTTTACTAATTTGAGTTCTTTTTTCATCCTGGTCTAAATGATTTCCCAGTGAGTGGTAATTCTTAATTTGCTTTGATCTCTCAAAATACACCTCATCAGGATTGACCTTTAGGCTAGGATCATCTTTAGGAAACTCCGGAGTTGTAATTTCAATTATTTCTTGTTTTTTCATAGTTTTATACCTTTATTACTTTTGTATTATAACATATTTAATAACAAAAGTTAAGATGTATAACATATTTTGGCAAATATGTTTATTATTTTGGCAAATATGTTTGATATTTTAACAAATATGTTTATTATTTTGGCAAATATATTTAATGTTTTGATAAATATATTTCTTACATAAAAAAAGACATCAAGGATATTTTATCCCTGATGCCAGCTTTTTTTATTTTTTCAGATTGTAAAACGACTTGATACCATTGTAAACAGCAGTTGAACCAAGTTCATCCTCAATTCTCAATAATTGGTTATATTTTGCAATTCTATCGGTACGACTCATCGATCCTGTTTTGATTTGACCAGTATTTAAAGCAACAGCGATATCAGCAATTGTAGTATCCTCTGTTTCGCCTGATCTATGAGATACAATCGCTGTATATCCTGCTTTTTTAGCCATTTCAATAGCTTCAAAAGTTTCTGTCAATGTACCAATTTGATTAACCTTGATAAGAATAGAGTTGGCAACTCCATTTTCAATACCCTTTGCAAGCCTTTCAGTATTAGTAACGAATAGATCATCACCAACTAATTGAATCTTTTTACCCAACTTTTCAGTCAGATATTTCCAACCTTCCCAGTCATTTTCATCTAATCCATCTTCAATTGATATAATTGGATATTTCTTAACAAGTTCAACATAAAAATCAGTTAAACCTTTAGCATCCAATTCTTTACCACCTTCACCAGCTAAGATATATTTCTTGGTTTCTTTATTATAAAATTCACTCGAAGCCACATCCATAGCTAGATATACATCTTTTCCAGGAACATAACCAGCATTTTTGATTGCTTCAATTATAACCTGAACAGCTTCTTCATTGCTACCAAGGTTAGGGGCAAAGCCACCTTCATCACCAACAGAGGTATTGTAACCTTTGTTCTTTAAAACCTTCTTCAAATTATGGAATACTTCGGCACCCATTCTAAGTGCTTCACTGAAGCAATTAGCTCCAACTGGCATAATCATGAATTCTTGAAAATCGACATTATTATCAGCATGACTTCCACCATTTAAGATATTCATCATTGGTGTTGGTAATTGACGAGCGTTAAATCCACCAAGGTAATTATATAAAGATAATCCACTTAAATCAGCAGCAGCTCTGGCTACAGCCATAGAGACACCTAAAATAGCATTAGCTCCAAGTTTACTCTTGTTAGGAGTACCATCAAGTTCTATCATTACTTGATCGATTCCTACTTGATCAAAAACATTCATTCCAATCAATTCTGGGGCGATTAATTCATTGACATTGTCAACAGCTTTTAAAACACCTTTCCCTAAATAACGATTTTTATCGCCGTCTCTTAACTCAACAGCTTCGTGTTCACCAGTGGATGCTCCACTTGGAACAATTGCCCGACCGAAGCCATCGCTTTCGGTGTAAACTTCAACTTCAACAGTTGGATTGCCTCGTGAATCTAAGACCTCACGAGCATAAATTTCTTTAATAAATGGCATAATTTTATCCTCCTTTATATTTATATATATTATTTTTCTCTTTATTTGATAATTAATGTCTTTCCTGTCATTTCTTTTGGTTGAGGAAGATTCATTAAATCAAGCATAGTTGGGGTTACATCTCCTAGATTACCACCGCTTCGTAATTTTAATCCCTTTTTCGTAATAATACATGGTACAGGATTAGTTGTGTGAGCAGTAAAAGGATTTCCTTCCTCATCGTACATCTTTTCAGCATTTCCATGATCAGCAATAATAACCATTGTTCCCTGGACTTTTTCGACCTCTTGATAAAGTCTACCAACACATTCATCAACCGTTTCAACGGCCTTTACAGCTGCCTCAAAAACACCAGTATGACCAACCATATCGCAATTGGCAAAATTTAAGATAATCGTATCAAATTCTTCGCTTTGAATTGCAGCAACAGCCTTCTCACAAACCTCATAAGCACTCATTTCAGGTTGCATATCATATGTAGCAACTTTAGGAGAATTAACCAATATTCTTGTTGCTCCTTTTAATTGTTTATCGACACCACCATCAAAGAAATAGGTTACATGAGCATATTTTTCAGTTTCGGCAATCCTAAGTTGTTTTAATCCAAGATTCGATATGTAGTCACCATACATATTATCCAATTCCTGAAGATCGAAGACTAGGTCTCCTTTAACATTCTCGCTATATAGCATCATACAGATGTATGTCAAGTTTTTAAATACTTTTCCCCCTATTATAGGTGTAGCTTCAAGATTTGTTAGAGCTGTTGAGATTTCAATCGCTCTATCTGGTCTAAAATTGGCAAAGATTACACTGTCGCCATCGTTGATATTGGAATCTTTATTAATAATATAAGGAAAAACAAACTCATCAACTACTCCCTCAGCATAAGATTCATCCATTCCTGCCATCAGTTCTTTAAAAACTCCCTTATTATATACTAGGGCATCATATGCTGGTTGAACACGATCATAATTCTTATCGCGATCCATAACATAATAACGACCACTGACAACTCCTATCTTGGAATTACCAACTTCATCAATCTTCTTTTGCAGTTCAGCAAGATAAGTCTTTGCTGATTTAGGAGGGACATCACGACCATCAAGGAACGCATGAACTACTACTTCCTTTACTCCCATAGCAACTGTCTTTTCTAATAGATATAAAATATGATTTATATGTGAATGAACTCCACCATCAGATAATAAACCCATGATGTGAAGTTTACCATTATTTTTCAGGGCGTTTTTTACTGCCTTCTGGATAGCGGGTTTTTTGATCAGTTCATCGTTACGAACGCTGATATTTACTCGTGTCAATGATTGGTATACAATCCTTCCAGCGCCAATATTTATATGTCCAACTTCACTATTACCCATTTGGCCATCAGGAAGACCAACATCTTCACCACTAGCTCCGATTTGAGTATTGGGATAATTTGCAAACAAATAATCTAAATTGGGTTTTTTTGCTGTAAAGACAGCATTACCAACTGTTTCTTTACTCAATCCAAAGCCATCCATTATCGTTAGCATTACTAAATTTTTTTTCATATTTGATACTCCTTCTAACAATATATATTGTATACTAGATTTGCTTTTTTTTCAACAAAAACGCATACCAAATAAAACGTGTTCATAAAAAAAGAGGATTTAATCCTCTTCTTTGGCTTCTTTTTCTTCATTTTGAAATGGATATAACCTTGTAGATATAATCTTTACAAGAATAATATAGGGAATTGTCAGAATTATCATTGATAATAACCTGATTGGCCAATCCAAAATTATTGCTGCTAATGTATAATATGGATCGTTTATCAGAACAGTTTCCATAAACATAGCCAGAGTATTCAAGAGATTAGCGCTTAATGAGGTGATGATTACTGTCAATGAAACATTGAGCCAAGCGTTTTTTTTGTTTAAAAAACGAAAGACTAAACCACTAATGCCACCCCAAGCAATCGGAGCAAGAGCCCAAAAAGGGCTAGTTAGACTAATTCCATATGGACTTGTCAGCTGAAGAACGATTCCAGTAACAATTCCCGTTGTAAAACCCATTTTAGGGCCAAATATCACACCGATTACCATCAAAGGTAATCCATATAAAGTGAATTTTAACCTCATACCAACATCGATACTGACAAATTTTTCCAAAACAATTGATAAAGCTGCCATAATCGCACAAAAAGTAATCTGAAAAATTAATTTTTTCTTCATAAAAATAGACCTCCTCTTAAGAGATCCGCATAAAATATTCAGCGGATGCACTAGTAAACCGCCACTTAAAGTGTTCGTCTCTACCATACTCCCATGATAGAGCACTTAACGCTTACTAATTACTCTGTGTAATGATTATATTATTTTTAAGAACAATAGTCAAATAATATTTTAAGGATTTTTGGTAATCATAGATAAAATTTTTCACATGATTTCAAGGTAAATATTATCTGAAAAGTCATTTGTACCAAATCTTTAGGGGAAGTGAGTAATTAATCGTTTAGAGGTGAAAAAGCCACCAAGAGCGAAATTTATGCCCGATTTTTGCTTAATAGAGCTAATTAATCACTTAAACAACATTTTTAATATAACACGAGTTTATTGAGTCTATTTCATCAGCATAATGTTAGAAAAAATTATTATTTCAATGAAAATCTTTCATCTATATTTTCTTTACAATTATAGTTTTCGATGTATAATATTGTTGCAAGGAGGGCGTATTGACATGAAAGACAATAAAAAAGATTTTAAGAAGTCTGCTCAAGTTGCTCCAAAGATTGAAAAAGAAGCTCATGCAAATGAGAAACCTAAAACCGTTGCTGCAAGTGACAAACCTCAATCAAAACCAGTTTCTAAAAAGAAGTAATTCTTTTAACGGTAGCAATTATACCGCATTTTGTTTAAAAAAGGCTCTATACATTTAAGTAAGAGCCTTTATTTTTTATTTAAAACGATTGCTCAGCCAATGAGGAAGTTTAGGATTAGTCTTATCCCTTTCCACTTTAGCTTCTTCCATTGGACTTGGTCCCTTTTCAACAACAGGGGCACCATCTTCACCAATGATAGTTTCCTTTAAATCATGTTTTTCCAAGCCTTGTTTCTTCTCAAAATAAACAACACTATCATCAGCGCCATTATTTGGAGCATCAAAGCCTGTAGCAATAACAGTAACAATCAATTCATCATCGATATCGACATTGAATCCAGTACCACAAATCAAATCTATTTCAGTGTTTGAAGCAGCTCTGATTTCGTCCATTACATCGACTACTTCCTGCATTCCAATATTAACACTACTAGTGATAAAGACGATAGCATCAGTAGCACCATTGATATCTATTTCTAATAAAGGGCTTCTAACAGCTTTACGAGCGGCTTCAACTGCTCGGTTAGGTCCCTGACCAATACCAATTCCCATCAAAGCTGTTCCTTTATCCTTCATCACATTGCGAACATCAGCAAAATCGACATTGATCAATCCAGGAACAGTAACTATTTCAGCAATACCCTGGACACCACGACGAAGAACATTATCTACTTCCTTAAAAGCTTCAAGTAAAGGAGTGCTACGATCAGTCATATTTAGTAATTTATCATTAGGAACAACGATTAAAGTATCAACATATGGTTTTAGTTGTTCTAAACCAACTTTTGCCTGTGCCAATCTTTTTCTTCCCTCGAATGAAAAAGGTTTAGTCACGATACCAACAGTTAAGCAACCTAGTTCTCTTGCTACTCTAGCAACTACTGGTGAAGCACCTGTTCCGGTTCCACCACCCATACCTGCAGTAATAAATACCATATCGCTACCACGAATAATATCTTTGATTTCTTCTTCGCTTTCCTGAGCTGCTTTTAGACCAATGCTTGGATCTGCTCCAGCACCAAGTCCTTTAGTTAGTTGTTTACCAATTTGTAATCTTGTTTCAGCTTTAGATAGACGGAGAACTTGAGCATCAGTGTTAATAACGACGAAATCAACGCCCTTAACGTCGTTTTCAATCATTCTATTAACAGCATTACCGCCGCCCCCACCGACACCAATGACCTTTATTATAGGTTTTTCATCAAATGTTTCTTGATTGTTCATAAATATCCTCCTCGAGTAGCTAGTATCTAACATATATATTATAACATTCTTTTTTTCAAAAATAAACGTTTTTTTAAAATAATTTTTGCCTACAATACGCTTACATCATTTTAACATACTAATAATAAAATGACAATTCATTTTTTAATAAAAGACTACAGTAAC
>JAQUYR010000101.1 GCA_028691715.1 Bacilli bacterium
CAAAGATTTATCTTATATAAACTTTTTCTTGTCTTTTATTTCATTTTACAGTAAAATATACAAAGGTGATAAAAATGAAACATGTTACATATACCCCAGTAAATACCTGTAGTAAAAAGATTGATTTTGATCTGACTGATGATTTAAGAATTATCAATTTAAAATTTCAAAGTGGTTGTTCAGGAAATTTATCAGCCATCGGAAAATTAGTAGACGGGAAAAAAGCTAGTGAAATTGCTGATATCTTATCCGGTAATCCTTGTGGCTTAAGACCAACCAGTTGTGCTGATCAGCTTTCAATTGCTATTAAAGAGGCGCTGAGTGAAGAAAAATAATTATTTGAACCTACTTCAGTCTATGGAGTTTCTTGTTGCTGATCTTGATGATGAAATCACTGTTCTAGCAAATGTGACTGCTCTAATAAAACAATCATTAGAGGGCTTCAGTTGGGTTGGATTTTATATTCTTAAAAAAGATACCCTTCATCTTGGACCCTTTCAGGGAAAAGTAGCCTGTTCAAAAATATCGGTTGGTCGTGGAGTCTGTGGTCAGAGTGTTTCTTTAGAAAAAACAATTTTAGTTAAAAATGTTCATGAATTTCCCGATCATATCGCTTGCGATAGTTCATCAAATTCCGAGATTGTTATTCCAATCTTTGTTAATGGGGAAATCTATGGTGTTCTGGACATCGATAGTACTAGAATTGGCCGTTTCACCAATACTGATAAGATTTTTCTTGAAAAAATAGTCGTTATTGTATCTAGTAAACTAGAAATGATATTCAATAATAAAAAATAGGAGATGTAATAACATCTCCCTTTTTTTATCTGTTATAGAATTCGACGATAAGGTTCTCCTTGATTTCTTCTAGGAATTCTTCTCGTTCTGGATAACGTACAAATGTACCTTCCATTGTGTTTGCATCAAAGAATACATATTCTTTTCTAGAAACTAGTGAATCTAGAGCTTCTTGAATAACTGTTAAGTTACGAGATGCTTCTTTGACACTTATTTTTTGGCCTGGTTTTACTAAATATGATGGAATATCTAACTTCTTACCATCAACAGTAATATGTCCATGATTTACTAATTGACGTGCTTGACGTCTTGTTGAAGCAAATCCTAAACGATAAACCAAATTATCTAATCTTGATTCCAATAATTTTAAGAAGTTATCTCCTTGCTTTCCTTGTAATTTTTCAGCAAATAAGAATACCTTCTTGAACTGTTTTTCGCTCATACCATAAGTAAAACGAACTTTTTGTTTTTCTTGTAATTGCATACCATATTCTGAAAGTTTAGTACGGCGTTTGCCGTGTTGTCCTGGTGCGTAATTACGCTTTTGTAATTCTTTTCCGGTTTCAGTTACAGAATATTTTAATCTTCTAGAAACTTTCCAGTCTGAACCTGTAAAACGTGACATAGTTTATTCCTCCTTATTATTTTTTTTGCTAGGACTTGAACATAATCGAATTTATAGATTTGTGTTAGCTTTCACCACTTGCAGCTGGGTTACTTACTCCTCTACAGGGATACCTAATTCAATTCGCCTTTTTTCAAGTGCTGCTTATATCACTTGTATCAAATACATGATACCTTGTTTATTATACACTTTTTATGCGAAAAGTCAATATTTTTTTATTCCTGTTCATCTTTATAATTTTTTAAGCAATTTTTTCTTGTTTTCTGTATATGGTCGATACCTAAGTGATATATCTATCAGCAGTCCTTTATCCACTATGCTTTTGTAATGAGTAAAGGTATCAAAACTATGCTTACCATGATAGCTTCCCATACCACTATTTCCAACGCCACCAAAGCCCATATGCGAAGTGGCAATGTGAAGAATTACATCATTAATACAACCACCACCAAAGGATACCTCTTTTATAACCTTTTCTTTTACTTCTCTTTTACAAGTGAACAAATAAAGGGCAAGAGGTTTAGGTAGACTATGCAATTTATTGATGACTTCTTCTAAATTGTTAAATGTCATAATCGGTAAAATAGGTCCAAATATTTCTTCTTGCATAATGGGACTATCAAAATTAATTTCATTCATTACTGTTGGCTCAATTGATAATTTTCCCTCGTCATATTTTCCACCAATTTTAACTTTATCTTTTTCAATTAGGTTTAATAGTCTTTCAAAATGTTTTTTATTAACAATTTTTGGATAGTCTTCTATTTCATTGTCTTTATTTTTTGGATAAAACTTTTCAATATATATTTTCAAAGAATCTAATAATTCTTTTTCCTTGCTTTCATGAACAAAAACATAATCTGGAGCAATGCATGTTTGACCAGCGTTAATATATTTCCCAAAGGCAAGTTTTTTAGCTGCCATATCGATATCAGCGGATTGATCAATGATTACTGGACTTTTACCACCCAGTTCCAAACTGACAGGTGTCAAATTTTTCGAAGCGGATTCCATTACTAATTTCCCTACTTCAATACTGCCAGTAAAGAAAATATAATCAAATTTTTGTTTTAATAACTCAGTATTCTCCGCTCTTCCCCCCTGAACAACACAGCAATAATTATCACTAAATACCTCACTAATTACTTTATTAATTACTAGTGAAGTCTTTGGAGCATATGCTGAGGGTTTTACAACAGCACAATTACCAGCAGCAATTGCTCCTACTAGTGGACTCAAAGCTAGAAGTAGTGGGTAATTCCAAGGTGACATTATCAAAACAACCCCAAACGGCTCACTAGCAACATAACATTTTGCTGGAAATTGCATTAAAGATGTTCTGACTCTTTTATTTTTCGACCATTTAGGAAGCCTCTTTTTGATATATCTAATATCTTCCTTCAACAAACTTATCTCTGTCATATAGGCTTCAATATCTGACTTATTTAAATCTTCTTTTAGAGCCTCAAGAATTAGGTTTTTATTATTCTCAATAGAATTTTCTAATTTTTGTAAGGCCTCAAGTCGATATTTTAAATTCTTAGTAACTCCTGTATTAAAATAATTCCTTTGTGTGTCAACAATATTTTTAATATCCATTATTATCCTCCTAAATAATATCCATCTAAACACATTATATACTAAATATCTTTTCCAGTAAAGAAAAGAACGCTGATTAGGCGTTCTAATTTTATTTATTTGACAGCTGCAGCCACTAGTTTAATAAAATCTTCGGCTACCAAACTAGCTCCACCGATTAAAGCGCCATCAATATTTGGCATGCTCATCAATTCATCAATATTAGAAAGTTTTACACTTCCACCATATTGAATTCTTATAACTTCAGCAGTTTCCATGCCATATAAATCTCCAACAACCTTACGAATGAAGCCACATGTTTCATCAGCTATAGCACTTGTCGCTGTTTTACCAGTACCAATAGCCCAAATAGGTTCGTAAGCAATTACAAGTCCTTCAACTTGTTCCTTACTTAAACCAGATAAATCTTTTTTAATTTGGTCTTCAATAACTTTTTCAGTTGATCCACTTTCCCTTTGTGCTAATGATTCTCCAACACAAAGAATTGGTTTTAATTCATGTTTGAAAGCTTGATGTAATTTCTTATTAACTGTTTCGTCAGTTTCGTTAAACATGGCTCTTCTTTCACTATGTCCAATAATAACATAACTTACATCAATACTATTAAGCATAGCAGCACTTACCTCACCAGTATATGCTCCCTCTTCAGCAAAATGCATGTTTTGAGCACCGATTCTCAAATTATCTCCTTGACGTTTTACAAGACATCTCAATACAGGAAATGGTGCACAAATAACACTATCAACTTTTTCTATACTAGCAACACGATTAGAAACAGCATATATAAATTGCAATGTTTCATCGCGAGTCTTAAACATTTTCCAATTACCAGCAATAATAGGTTTTCTCATTATATTCTTTTTCTCCTAGTTACAATGTCCACAACAACATTTTTTATCATTAATAATTTCAACACCTGGTAAAGCTTTACCTTCAAGATATTCTAGACTAGCTCCACCACCAGTAGAGATGTGACTAAATTTATCTTCATAGCCTAATTTAATAGCAGCAGCAGCACTATCACCACCACCGATAATAGTAATTGCTCCTTCTAATCCTGCCAATATTTTACAAATTCCATTTGTACCTACAGCAAATTTATCAAATTCAAACACACCAGCTGGTCCAT
>JAQUYR010000019.1 GCA_028691715.1 Bacilli bacterium
CAATTATTATACCAGAAAAAGCTTAAAAAACATAAATCTCTAGATAATATCACCTAATAAATATTATTTTTAATTTTTAATAACAAAAAAACATATATATGTTATAATTATTTTGTAATCGTTTAAGGAGGTAAGAATGGAAAGAAATACCAACATTTGTGTTTTAATTGATGCTGATAATATTTCTCCAAAGTATATCAAAGGAATTTTTGAGGAGATAGCAAAATATGGGAGTGTCCAAATAAAAAGATTGTATGGAGATCTATCTGATTCAAACAAGAAGAATTGGAAAGATATTGCTTTAGAATATTCAATAACCCCCATTCAACAATATAACTATACTACAGGTAAAAATGCTACTGATTCTTCAATGATAATCAATGCTATGGATTTACTCTATACTAAGGATCTTGATGGCTTTGTTATTGTTTCTAGTGACAGTGATTTTACCGGCTTAGCTGCTAGACTTCGCGAAGAGAATAAATATGTAATTGGTATGGGGGAAAGAAAAACTCCGCCTCCATTTATAAGGGCGTGTTCCGAGTTTAAATATCTCGAGAATCTGATAAGCGAAACCATAGAAGAAGAAAAAGATGCTATTAAAGATACTTTAGAATTGAAAAAAATGATAATTGGAATGCTTTCTGAGAGTGAATGTCCTTTACTAGTATCTAGATTGACTGATACTATTAGAAAAACAATGCCTGATTTCGATCCAAGAAATTATGGCTACAGTCAGATGTCAAAACTGCTAGAATCTTTTGAAGATTTAGAACTGATCAAGGATGGTAATACCTTGGAGGTAAAACTAAAAAAATCCAATCAGTGTACTAATACTAAAAAGGCTGAAGATGAAATCATCAAAATTATTTCAGACATTATTAAACAAGAACCTAAAAAGAAAATTAACATGGGCGATTTGAATAAGAAACTGCAAGAGCAACTGCCTGATTTCAATTATAAAGCTTATGGATATTCTAAATTCATGACTTTTCTCACTTCGATAGGTGAGTTTAAGGTTAAGGAATACAATGTCTATCTAAAATAGAAATATTAAAAGGAGAAGGCCAAATGAAATTTGTATTTTCAGGATATGGAACTCAAAATGAAACCATTTCATTGTTTGAAATCGATGAAAGGTTTATCAGTATTGATATGTCATCGGATAGTATCGCATCACCTAGTTTTTTAGTAACTGATGGTGAAAACATCTACACATATGAAATGAATGAAAAAGTAAAGCTTTATAGTTATAAAATTATAAAGAACACTTTGGTAAAAAAATATGATTTTGAAATGCCGGGGACAAAGATTACTCACTTGGCCTATTCAAAGAAAATGAACATTCTTTTTGGTTGTAGTTATGCTGATGGGACCATCTTTAGCGTCGAAGTAGATCGTGGAAGGTATTCCTCTTTAAGAACATATCAGAAGCAGATTAAGGAAAGCGTTGATAGTAAATGCCATTGCGTGCTATTGAATAATGATGAGAATATATTAGCGGTGGTTAATATTGCTGCTGATGCTATTTATTTGTATAATGTTGAGAATAAGGATATTAGGATAATGAATATCATCATGCTTCCTCAAGGAGTAGGCCCAAGACATGCTATTTATAATAAAGTTAACACTTTAATGTATGTCATTACTGAATATTCTAATGAGGTATTTGTTATCGATATGAAGAGGTACACTATAATACAAAGAATTTCGACTATCCCAGATTATAAAGACGTTTCTTATGGGGCGACACTAATCTTATCGCATGATGAAAAACATCTCTATGCTTCAAACAGAGGAGAAGAAACAATAGCCAGATTTAAGGTATCAAACGAGGGCTTGTTAGAATACGAACACAGCTTTGCTTGTGGTGGTATTCATCCACGACATATGATTCTGACAAAAGATGGAAAATTCATTGTTTCTTGCAATAAAGATAGCAATAATATCACTTTTATAGATACTATAACAGAAGAAGTATTACTGACGATTCCCTTCCAATCGCCTTCAGGAGTTATAGAAATTGAAGAGGAGAGTAACATCTAAAGGTTACTCTTTTTATTTTTCAAAAAAAAATAAAAAAATTAGCACTAAACACTTGACAGTGCTAATTTTTGTGATATAATATAATTAGCACTTGAGGTATTAGAGTGCTAGAAAGAAAAACGAGGTGTAAATGATGAGTAATTATTTGAGAAAGAGAAACGATTTAGGATTTTTTGATGATGGATTTTTCCATAACTTCTTTGATTATTCTCCATTAACCAGAGGATATGAAGATATGATGAAGACCGATGTTTTAGAGAAAGAGAATGGCTATGAATTGAAAATCAATATGCCAGGATATAGCAAAGAGAATATCAAGATTAGTCTTGAAAATGGTTATTTGACTGTTGAAGGACATATTGAGAAGAATGAAGAACCTTCAGAAAATGAAACTAAGAAAGATAAATATCTTCGCCGTGAAAGATTTTGTGGTTCAATTACAAGAAGCTACTATTTAGGTGATTTAGTATCAGAAGAAAAGGTAAAGGCAAACTTTAGTGATGGTGTCCTTAATATTTCTGTTGAGAAAGAGGATCCTGAAAAAGTGGAGACTAAAAAGTACATATCAATTGAATAAAATGTACTAAAAAGCCCATGTGATTCACACATGGGTTTTATTTTAGTTTTTTTTCACTAACTCAGCAAATTTATCAAAGATTACATTACTTGGTTTAGTTTCCTGTAAGCGTTCTGGATGCCATTGAATTCCAATTATTGGTAAGTAATTGTGAATAAAAGCTTCAATAGTACCATCTTTATGCCAGGCAATTGCGGTAGTATCAATGGCTAAGTCTTTTAAAGCTTGATGATGATAACTATTTGTTATGATGTTTTCATCGAAATCCAGCAATCTATTCTTGATAGTGTAAACTTCATGACCATTTGCTAAATTGCGATGGCTATCTCCAATATCCTGATGAAGAGTACCACCAAGAAAGACATTAATAGTCTGATTGCCTCGACAAATTCCTAAAAGTGGTTTTTTGTGTTCTTTTGCATATAATACAACATCCTTGTCAATATCATCAAGAGAAGGCTTTACTCCTCTAGACAAGCCATTATTTTCTTCACCAAAATATTTTGGATCAACATCGCTACCACCAGTGATTAAAAAACCATCACAAAGTTCAAGGACATCGGTAATGTTAGGATTATCCAGAGTTAACATGATGACATTAAAATCTCTTTTAATCAAAGCGCTAAGATAGAATTCGTTGACAAACTGTTTTACAGTATCATCTTCAGTAAGAAGTCTCGGAGTTACTCCAATAAGTTTTTTCTTTTCCATATAAATCATCCTTTTTAACCACTATATTTTACAATATTTTTTTTATTAAAGCAACACATTTGATTTATATAAAGATAAATAGTATAATAGTAAAAGAGGTATAAATATGAATAAAATAGTAAAGCCAAATTGGTCGAATTCAATTCTAAATGTGACAACATCTATTTTAAAACATTATGGGTATAACAGCAGTTATCCAACAATTCCCCTACTTGATGAGGAATTGGAGAAGGATAAAAAAAACATAATATTACTATTACTTGACGGCTTAGGAAATGAGAATCTTGAAGAATTAAGTCCAAAAGGAATTCTGTCTCGAAATAAAAAAATGACATTGACATCAACTTTTCCTTCTACTACAGTTGCTGCTACTTCATCGGTTGAATCAGGTGTTACTCCCTTGCAACATGGATGGCTGGGCTGGAGCTTATATTTTAAGGAGTTTGATCGCAATATTGATATCTTTCCTTATCGTGATAGTATAACAAAAGAAGAAATACCCCTTACTTCAGGAAACGGTAAAGAAATTTTAAGATACAAATCCGTTTACGATAAGATTTATGAGAAAAATGGAGATCTTGTTAAGAGATACTCCTTTCATCCTGAAAAAATAAACCACGATTTTACCTCGTGTATTAATAAATCATATGGTGATATTTCTGACATGTTTGATAAATTGTATGAAGTTTGCCAGGAGGATGGCAAGAAATACATTTATGCCTATAGTGCTAATCCCGATTATGATATGCATGAATTTGGTTCAAATAATCCAAAAATTAAAAAAGATATTTTTAGGATTGAAAAAGAATTGAAAAAATTCGTAAAAAAAGTTGATGACACTCTGGTGATTGTCATCGCTGACCATGGGCATATTGATGTCGAGTGGGTGTATATATCTGAGATTCCAGGAATGAAGGAGTGTTTAAAAGGGTTCCCAACAATTGAAGGACGAGCTCGTAATATCAGTCTAAATGCTGGTAAAGAAGAGGAGTTCCTTGAAATATATAAAAAGTATTTGAAGAACGATTTTGTTCTATATAGCAAGAAAGAAATTTTAGAGGAAAATTTTTTCGGTTTAGGAAAGAAACATTTCAAATTTGATGACTTTATTGATGATTATATGCTCTGTGCTATAGGAAATAAATGCCTTGGTTATGAACTTCCAAAAGAAGAAGATTTTATAATGAAATCGACTCATGCTGGTTTAACTGAAAGAGAAATGATTGTACCTTTGATTATCATTGAAAAATAAAAAGGATGTATGTTGAGTATAAGTATTTATGTTGTAGATGAAAGGAAATAATTATATGAAGAAATTGATTAAGAATGATATTTATTGGGTTGGTAAGATTGACTGGGAATTGCGTAGATTTCATGGTGAGGAACTTTCAACTCATAAGGGGTCTAGTTATAATTCATATCTCATAAAAGGAGAAAAAACTGTATTGATCGATACTGTATGGCTACCCTATGCCAAAGAGTTTGTTGAGAATCTAAAATCAGAAATTGACTTAAACTCAATTGATTATATTATTGTAAATCATGGTGAAGTCGATCACAGTGGATCTTTAGTAGAACTGATGAAGTATATTCCCAATACACCAATATATTGCACAGCAAATGCTGTAAAATCGCTCAAAGGACAATATCATCAGGATTGGAATTTTCACATAGTGAAAACAGGAGACAAATTAGACATTGGTAATGGAAGAGAATTAATGTTTATTGAAATGGCAATGCTTCACTGGCCCGATAGTATGGCAACATATCTGACAAAGGATAATATTCTGTTTAGTAATGATACTTTTGGTCAGCATTTAGCTTCTGATAGATTGTTTAATGATTTGGTGGATAAATGTGATTTGATGAGTGAAGCGATGAAATATTATGCTAATATTATCAATCCGTATGCAGCGATACTGAAAAAGAAACTGAATGAAATTGCTTCATTCAATTTACCGATAGAGATTATTGCTACAAGCCATGGTATTATTTGGCGTGATAGACCAATGGAGATTATTGAAAAATATACAGAGTGGTGTAGTGATTATCAAGAGAATCAAGTATCAATAATATATGATACAATGTGGAACGGAACAAAGACTTTAGCTGAAAAAATTGCTGAAGGAATCAGTCTAGAAAATCCTGATTTGAAAGTCAAAGTTTTTAACAGAGCTCGTTGTGATGAGAGTGATTTGATTGTTGAAACGTTCAAGTCAAAAATGATAGTTATCGGTTCACCTACTGTTGGTAACAATATGATTCATGGGATGGCTGGATTTTTAAATTTAGTCAAAGAAGCAAAGTTTAGAAATAAAAAGGCAGTAGCTTTTGGATGCTATGGCTGGAGTGGTGAAGCGGTAAAAATTATTAATGAGATGTTAAGAAGTGCTAATTTCGAAGTGATATCTGATGGTTTTCGTAATCAATGGAACCTTGATGCTACAACTGAAGAGTTAGCGATTGAATTTGGAAAACAAATCGCCAAAGAGGTATAAAGAAAAAAGGAATTATGATTTTCATAATTCCTTTAATTTTTTTATTTAAAAAGTTGTTATTTCTTGTTCGTTCTTTGATTCTAGTCCTTTTAGATAGAAATAGTAGTTTGTGTTAGCAACTTCATAGAAAGGTGCAAAGTAAATTCCCCATAAACCAAAAGTGATAGCTGTAAGCAATACATGACCAATAAAACTAAGTTCAAAAACGAACAATTCCCATTTATGACCATCCATCATCTTTTTACTCATATCCATTGCCTCAGAAATGCTAATATTTTTATCATCAGCCATAATTCTAATTGTCTGCGAATACATCAAGGCAAAAATAACTCCAGGAACTATTAATAAAAGTAAGCCTATAGCTGTAATTAAAGCTACTAGTAAACCAGCACCAACAACCCTTAGAAAATAACTGAAATCATCAATTGGTTTCCACATCAAGTCAAGGTCAACTTTTTTGTTTATTAATAAATTTTTAGAAACCCAAAATACTGATATACCAAAAATTGGGGTAATCAGTGATCCAACAACTGTAGCACTAGCAGCACTGCCGATGACTCCGATAATCAATAAGACAACAAACATCATTAAAACATTACCTTTTAACGCATCCTTTGCTTCTTGCTTAATAGCATGGCCATCGTATTCACGACGACGTTTATAGCGATAATTTTTCAAATCATTTAGACCATTACTTGTTTCTTTTCCATTTACATTTTCCCCACAGAATGGACAAAATGTTGCATCATCGTTAATCTCTTTTCCACATTTCTTACAATACATTTTACATTCTCCTTTTAATTTTTTCAGTAATAAAATCAACTAGTTCAAGAGGAACATAATTACTGATTTCACTCCCGAACATGACTAATTCTTTGATAGCTGAGGATGACAAGAATAAATTATCAGCAGATGGAAAAAGAATGAAAGTATCGATATTATTATCAATTGAACGATTAAATTGGAATAAAGTAATCTCGTTTTGATAATCAATAAAATTTCTTAACCCTCTGATGATGACAGATGCTTTTTTTTCACGGGCAAAGTTTAATACAAGTGAAGAACTCCCCTCAACAATTACATTAGGGATGTTTTTTGTTGCTTTTTTCATCATCTCAACTCTTTCTTCATTGGTGAAGCAGTATTTCTTGTTGGGATTGAAGGAAACCAAAATATATAACTTATCAAATATTTTAGCCGCTCTCTTGACAATATCTAAGTGCCCATTGGAAATGGGGTCAAAAGACCCTGGATAAACCGCAATTCTCATCTATATCACCTCACATATATTATACAACAAAACTAAAATAAATACAATTTCTAAATTGCTATATTTTAAAAAAAACTTTACATTTTTGGGATAATATTGTATCATAAACATATAGTTTTCGCATCAAAAAAAGAGTAAAGGAGGATAATGATGGATACAAAAAGTTTCTTACTTCAACTACTATCCAATAAGATTAAGCTCATAATAAGCTTGGTTTTAACTGTTTCTTTTATTGTCCTTTGTGAAATATTTGGGGTAATTTTGCTTAAGCAAATTATTGAACTTGTCATAATCGGAGGATATCAAAATGAGTTGCCTCTAAGAATGACACTTTTTGTTCTTGCGGTAGTTGCTTCTTTTATCTTTACTATCTGGAAAAAGCGTCAGACATCGGTTTTAAGCAGTTATGTTTTTAGTAATCTTGCAACTAGAGCCTATACATTAGTATTAGAAGCTGAGATACAGGAATTGTCACATGACAATGTAAGAGAAGCTACTTCAAGAATTGTTGACAACAGCCGGGCTATAAGCGATCAATATCTAGCTGGTAATATTGTTAAACTAGCTGAAAAAATTATTTATTTAGTGGCTATATTTATCACAATGATGGCAATTAAACCGATATTAGGTCTGATTTTATATGCCTCACTTCCTGTATTTTTTATTACTATAAAAGCCTTGGAAAAATATGTCAATAAGGCAAAGAGTATTGAAAATAAAACAGTAGAGGAATCTGTTGAGATTATAAAAGACTCATATAATAAGATTAAAGATATTAAACTGCTGAATGGTATTAAGTATGAAAAAGAAAGATTCAGCGAATGGACGGAAGAATATACCAAGAATAAGACAAAATCTGATTTATCCAGTGGTTTAGTGAAAGTCGCTTTGCAGGATTTCTTTGTTGGGGTAATTTTTTCAATTATTTTAGGCTTGGGAAGCTGGCTTGCTAGTGACGCCAGTTTTGGAATTACCACAGGGACAATTTTGATATTTGCTATTTTTGTTCCATCCGTTTATGTTGCCTTTAAATCGGTGATGAGTAGTCATATATATATGTCCTTTGTGAGCAAAGAAAGAGATGAATTGGATTTGTTATATAATCTGCGTAGCGAAGTCAAATCAGAACCAGTTAATAGTTTAGAAGAGATCCATAGCTTAAAATTTATCGATGTCAATTATTCATTTGACAAGAAAAATATAGTAATAGATAATATCAGTTTTGAACTTAAAAGAGGAGAAAGACTGGGAATATTGTCTGATGATGGGTGTTCAAAGAGATATATTTTAGATATGATGACCAAACTGGTAAAACCAACAAAGGGATCAATATCCATTAATAACTGTGATATATTAAAGATAAACACAAGTTATCTTCGTGATTTGATTACTTCAATTTTTGATGGAAACACTGTCTTTGATGGTACAATTGAGGAAAATATTATATATCCAGCCGAATTTGATGAATATAAGTATAATGATGCTCTAAACAGGAGTGGTTTAAAAGAGATTATTCTCGAGCTGCCCAACAAGGAGAAGACACTTATCAGTGAAGATACCAAGGATATTAGTCAGGATATCTTGCAGAGAATTATCTTTGCAAATGCTTTTTACAAGGATTCAAAAATATATGTTTTGAATGATGCCACTAAATCTTTTAATTTGGGAACTGAAAATGAATTGATAAAAGAAGTATTTAAACTAAAAAATAAGATTATTGTGATGATGACAGATAAGGTTTATAATCTTAGTCTTTGTGATAAAATTGTAATTTTAGAAAATGGTAAAGTTGTGGAGTATGGAAAGTACAGTGATTTATTGCAAGACAAGAGTTCAACATTTTATAAACTGATAAAAAAAGCTACTCTATCAAAGAAAGAAAAAGTATCATAAAAAAACACTAACAGCTGTTAGTGTTTTATTTTGCAATATTTTCTAAAAAATTGGTGATAATCTTTTGATATCCTTCTTTGTCAACATCCCAGGATTTAGCATGACCAGCTCCAGAAATTATATGAATCTCCTTATATCCGGGGTTAGTCTGATACATATTTTGAGAATGACTATAATCAATGAATTTATCATTTGCTCCATGAATAAAACAAATAGGGATATTGTTTGTTCTTAATTCTTGTATTGGTCTTATTTCCCAAAATGAGAATCCATAAAGAATCTTACAGAAAAGACTAGAAATATCGATAATAAAGGTAGGAAAATGAAATTTTGTCCTTGCAAGAGAGGCAAGAAGAATCATTAAATCGCTATAACCACAATCACTGACGATAAAAGCTATTTTTGGATGATATTTCAAAGCCATATTTGTTATGGCTGACCCCATAGATTCCCCATGAAGTCCTAAATAAATATCCTCACCATATCGGTAATATGTATCATTAATAATTTCTATTAAATCCCGGGATTCTTTATATCCCATTGTAATTGCTACTTTCTTATTGGCGCCATGCCCACGATTATCATAAATTATTACATTGTAGCCTAGATGGCGAAAGATATGTAAGTATTTAATACTACCATATCTGGTGTAAGTATGACCATGAGAAATAATAACAAATTTTTTAGAATTGTTAGGAATGTAGGTAACATTTAAAAAATACCCATCATAGCTCTCAACCACATAATTCTCTTTATATAGTTTTTCATAATCTCCTAGGGCTTCTCGTTCTTGTTCCCGAATTTTTGATTTTTCTAATGTATAACGACGGGGATGAACCACTGAAATCAATAGAAATATTGATGTTATCAGAATCAAGATGGCGATTACTATTACGATTATATAAAAATATTCCATAATACCTCCAGTTTTATTGCTTTAAATCTTTATTTTAATCCACTTGAGATTAACAAATCTGATGTTATTTAAGGTAAAGCGAATCATTTGATCGATTAACATTCCTATCCACGATCCAATTAGACCAAAACCAAGAATATAACAGATAGTATAAGATAGAATTGGACGAATTACCATTACACTGATTAGTGAACTTCTAGCGGTATATCTAGTATCACCTGCACCTCTTAAAATTCCAGTTGTGACCCACTGCAAGCTTTGAGGAAAAATTATTACCGCGGAGAACAAGAGCAGATTGGATGCAGCTTCTATTGTTGATTGCTCTTTAGAGAACAGGGCTGCAAGTTCTTGCCTAAAGATAATAACAAGGGTAAACATGATACCACCGAGAAAGAAACTGATAATCTGTGACATTCTTCCATAGGCAAAAGCTAATTCTTCTTTCTTCTCCCCCAGACTTTTTCCAACCAACCCTGAGGCTCCAATAGAAAAACCATCTGTAATATTGAAACTTAGACTCATAATGCTTTGAATGATGGCATTTATGGCGACAGCTTCAGTACCCAGACTATTAACTATTTTAGCACTGATAAAAAAACCTACCCGCATTCCTAGTTGTTCGATAAAGGCATTGGAACTAATACGATATATTTGGGAGCAACTTTCCTTGTCAAGCTTCCAATTATCGCTTAATTTAATGGATAAAAATCCTTTTTTATGATATATAGCAAATATTGAAATGGCAAAGGCTACAAAGTTACCAGAAATTGTGGCAATAGCTGCCCCTTTGATTCCTAGAGCTGGAAAACCCAAATTACCATTAATCAAACAAAAGTTTAAAAAAACATTTAATAAATTTGCCGTCAGGTTTGTTGCTAATGTTGTTTTGGTATTGCCACAAGCCCTAAGTGCAGAAGTAATAATCAGACGCACATAATTTAGAATTAAAACTGAGCTGACAATCCGAAAATATAGGACACTATTATCAATAGTGTCATTCTCAGCACCAGCTAATAACAGAAAGGGTCTTGCGAGAACAATGGATAAAAATGTCATCACTAAGGATATTATGATACCCAAAATAATTGCTTGTCTTAAGTAACTATTAGCCCCTTCTCTATCATTTTGCCCTCGTTTTCTCGAGATTATAGCGATTACTCCAGCATTCAAACCGATGCAAGCTGCCAGTGTTATGAACACTGGTTGTTGAGTCAGAGCAACAGCTGCAATTGCCGCATCGCCCAGTTTACCAACCATCATTGTATCAGCCATTCCGATTAAGCCGATTAGAAATATTTCCAAAGCAGCAGGGACTGATATTCTGAGAATATTTACGAAAATACTCGAAGATTTTGGTAGGCTCCAATCGGGTTTTAGTTCTTTAATTTTCTTAGATACTAGTATGTTCATAGCTACCTCAAAAATGATACCCATATATTATACCTTAATTTTTCATAAAAGAATACCAAAAACGTTTTTACAAAAAATAATTAACATAAAAAGAAAACTATGTTATAATGTAAAAGGAAAAATTTATTAGTTAATGAGGAATAAAATTATGGAAAAAGTAAGAACAAGATTTGCCCCCAGCCCAACTGGCTTTATGCATGTTGGTAACTTGAGATCAGCTCTATATGCCTTTTTATATGCTCGTCAAAATAATGGAGACTTCATTTTAAGAATTGAAGACACTGATTTGGAGAGATATGTAGAAGGGGCAGTTGATGTTATCTACAGTACTCTGAAACAAGCGGGAATAACATTTGATGAGGGACCAAATGAAGGTGGTGCCTATGGACCATATGTTCAAAGCGAGCGAAAAGACCTATATCTAAAATATGCTAAAGAATTGATTGTGAAAGGTGGAGCATATTATTGTTTTTGTGATAAAGATCGACTGGATTCTTTAGTTGACGCTACTGGTATAAAACGCTATGATAAACACTGCCTATCGTTATCCAAAGAGGAAATCCAAACAAGACTAGATCGTGGAGATAAATATGTTATCAGACAAAATATGCCAACCACTGGTGTTAGTGAATACGATGATATGGTTTTTGGACATATTGCTATCCCTAACGAAGAGCTTGAAGATCAGGTTTTAATCAAATCTGATGGCATGCCAACATATAATTTTGCCAATGTTGTTGATGATCATTTGATGGCCATTACTCATGTAATCAGAGGAAATGAATACTTGAGTAGTACTCCTAAGTATAATTTACTATACCAATCTTTTGGCTGGGAACTCCCTCACTATATGCATTTAACACCAATAATGAAAGATGAAACCAGAAAATTATCAAAAAGACACGGCGATGCTAATTTTGATGATTTTATAAACAAGGGATATTTACCAGAGGCTATTGTCAACTATATCGCTCTTTTAGGATGGAGTCCAAAAGGAACCCAGGAAAAATTCACTATGGCTGAGCTGATTGAACATTTTGATGTCAAAGGCTTATCAAAATCATCCAGTATTTTTGATGAAAATAAAATGCGTTGGTTAAATGGTGAGTATATCAAGGAATTGAGTTTTGATAGATTTATGACTTATGCCACACCATATTTTGAAAAATCTAAAATCAAAGGAATTTATGATTATCAAAAATTTGGTAAACTACTACAATCAAGAATAGAAATTTTTAGTGAAATTCCTGAAAAAGTTGATTTCATTGTTGACTTTAAACAAATAGATGATGAACTTTATTTTAATAAAAAGTTAAAGATTGATGCTTCAATTGCTCGAATCGTTTTGGAAAAGTCCCTTCCTTATTTTGAGAATCTTCAAATTTGGAATGAAGAAAAACTTCACGAAGTAATATTGAAAACTGCCTCAGATCTAGAAATGAAATCGGGAGTCATCTATACGGTTTTACGAATTGCTTTAACCGCAGTTGTCGTTACTCCTGGTGGATCAGTTGAAATGGCTGATATATTGGGAAAAGAGGAATCGGTGAGAAGAATAAGACAGAGCCTTTTATGGCTTAAAAATGAATAGTTTAAAGTGGCACTGGCAAAGCCAAGTGCCTTTTTATGAGGTGATTATATGAGAGATGCTA
The DNA here is from genome assembly GCA_028691715.1 of Bacilli bacterium. GTDB lineage: Bacteria > Bacillota_I > Bacilli_A > ML615J-28 > CAG-698 > JAAYBG01. The sequence goes on from JAQUYR010000019.1 coordinate 12,974, forward strand.
GTTCAATACTTGATATGATAATGAAAATTGCTCTGGATGATGAAAATATTCTGGCTGTTTGTTTAAATGGTTCAAGAGCTGACAAGATGGCATTTTGCGATAAGTATTCAGATTTTGATATCATCTATGTTGTCAGAGATATCAGAAACTATACAACAAATAAATCATGGTTTGCTCAATTTGGAGATATTTTAATATGTCAAAACCCAGATATTCTTGATGGCTATGACTTTACGACTAATGAAAAATTTACAACCCTGATGCAATTTAAAGATGGTTCTCGAATTGATTTAACATTGGTAGATGAATTAAATCTTAAACATATCGAAAAGAGTGATGAACCACAGCTGGTATTGTTGAACAAAAAAAATATTCCTGAGTTAAAAAACATTTTTTCTAGTGACAGTTATTTAGTTCATTTGCCATCACAAGATGAATTCTTTCATTGTACCAATGAATTTTGGTGGCTCACTTTATATGTAGCTAAAGGATTGTGCCGTGATGAAATTACCTATGCAAAGAAATATTTTGAAGGATATCTTCGAGATTTATTACTAGAAATGCTATCTTGGAAAATTACTCTTGTTTATCATGAAAAAATTACTCTTGGAAAACATTATCGCTATATAAAAAGATATTTATCGGATAAACAATATCAGAGGTTTCTAGATACTTTTGCGGATAATACTATAGAAGATATTTGGAATAAATTACTAAATATATGTGAGTATTTCCATGAAATCGCTAGTTTTGTTTCTCTTAGTTTGATGTTAAAGTATGATAAAAATGAAGCACTTGATATCATTAGGTATCTAAAAGAATTAAAAACAAAAGTTTACCAGTCTCAAAAAGACTAGATATTGAGTTAAAAAACTTCAAAAAAGTAAAAAATGTTTTGCTTGTAAAAATGATAAAATTTTGATATAATATATAAACAAGGATGTGAACAATATGATAGCTAAAGAAATATGTCAAAACATATTAGAATTGTGTTTGAAAACAGGTGGAGATTTTGCTGAAATATTTGCAGAAGACACAATAACTAATAGCATTGAATTAACAATGGGAAAGATTACCAAAGCTAATACCAATCATTTACATGGTGTAGCTATTAGAATTCTTAAAGGATTTCAAGAGGTTAATGGATATACCAACGATTTTTCCTATGAGAGTCTAAAAGAATTAGCTTTGAAATTGAGTGGGGCTATTGATGGAGAGGATTTGAAAATAGAGTTTTCTCTTAATGAGGAAAAGGCTCCTGAAATAACTGACCCTAAGAGAATGCCTTCTTCGTTAACAAGTGAGCAGAAAGTATCCTATATGAATAGAGTGTACGAATCTGCTAAAGGATATTCTGATGAAGTTAGCCAAATAATTTGCACAATCTTTGATGAAGAGCAAAAAATTCTTGTTGCCAATACAATGGGAAAATATATAAAGGATTTGAGAACTCATGTTCGTTTAGGAACTAGTGTTGTCGCTGGTAGTGGTACAAATATGCAAAGCTTAGGCGATTCTGTAGGTGGAAACCAAGGATATGAGGTTTTAGACAATGCCAACTTAGAAGTGTTTGGTTCAGCACTAGCAAAATCTGCTGTTACTATGGTTCATGCTGATGAAATGGTCGGTGGAAAGATGACAGTAGTTGTTCATAATGCCTTTGGTGGTGTATTACTACATGAAGCTTGTGTTCATGCTTTAGAAGCAACCACTGTTGGTAAAGGATCTTCAGTATTTTGTGGCAAACTGGGAACAAAAATTGCCAGTGATATTGTAACAGCAATTGATGATGGTACCAGAAGTAATCAATGGGGCTCACTTAATGTTGATGATGAAGGTACTCCAACAAAGAAGAATGTTTTAATTGAAAATGGTGTCCTTAAGAGTTATCTTGTTGATTTTAGAAATTCAAGGGTGATGAATCATCCAGTTACTGGTAGTTCTAGAAGACAATCATATAAATATTCTCCTACTTCAAGAATGACAAACACCTTTTTTGCTCCTGGCAAGGATACCTTTGATGATATAATCGCCAAGACAGAATATGGTCTTTTTGCAAAGAAAATGGGTGGAGGTAGTGTAAATCCTTCAACTGGAGAATTCAATTTTGCTGTTAACGAAGGATATATGATAGAAAATGGAAAGATCACTAGACCTGTACGAGGAGCTACACTAGTTGGTAGTGGTGCTGAGGTTTTGATGAACATTGATATGATAGCTGATAATTTAGACTTTGGTCATGGAATGTGCGGATCCGAAAGTGGTTCTGTACCGACTGATGTTGGCCAACCGACAATTAGAGTCCAAAATGTTACTGTTGGTGGAAGGGGTGCTAAATAATGAACTTTCAAAGATTAATTGAAAAAGCAATTAAAGTTGGTTTTAGTGCTGTTGAAGTATTTAATAACAGTTCAGAAGAAATTATGGTTTCTTTATTTAATGGAAATGTTGATAAGAATGAGATAAAGAATAGTAATGTCTTTAGTGTCAGAGGAATCTATAATGGTAAGATGGCCTATATCACTTTCGAAAATGAAGAAGAAGATGTTGATTATATCATTAATAAATTAAAAGAAAATGCTTCAATAATCACAACAGTTGAGGAATTTGAGATTTTTGCTGGTAGTAAAGAATATCCTGCCATTGAAGAAATTGAAGATGCTTTTGACAAGGTTACTCTATCAGAAAAAATAAAACTTATTAAAGAAGTAGAAGAAACGGCTAGAGGATTAGATTCAAGGGTTGTTTTCTTACCATATTGCCGATACATAGAGGAGAAAAAAAGCACAAGGATAGTGAATTCATATGGACTTGATGTTAAAAAAACTTCTAATTATGGAGGAGTTATATTCCAGGTAATAGCAAAAGAGAATCAGGATACCCAATCAGCTTTTGAAATTAAAATAGTTTTAAATTATAAGGATTTAAATGCTAAACAAATTGCTACTAAAGCAGTTGAAAAGGCCTTGTCAAAACTTAATGCTTCTTTAGTTGATTCTAAAATATATCCTGTAATCATTGAAAATGAAGCAATGTGTGATTTACTTAATGGCTTTTCTTCAATGTTTTCAGGCGAAGCTGCCATTAAAAAATTGACTTCTTTAATTGGAAAAGAGGGTCAAAAGATCATGGATGAATCCATTTCTATTATTGATGATCCCCTTCTTGATAAGGCAATTAACAGGCAACCATTTGATGATGAAGGTGTTGCTTGCTATAAAAAGAATGTTGTTGAAAAAGGTGTTTTCAAGACAATGTTACATAATTTGAAAACAGCTAAGTATTTCAAAACTACTTCGACGGGAAACGGCTTTAAGGCTGGTTCAGCTGGAGCTATCTCTGTCAGCGGCGTTAACTTATATATTACTCCTGGAGATAAGAGTAAAGATGAAATGATTAGTAATACTGAAGAAGGATTACTAATAACTGAACTTGCAGGATTGCATGCTGGACTTAATCCAATAAGTGGTGATTTTAGTGCGCAATCATCTGGATATCTAATTAAATCTGGAAAAATAGTGAAACCAATCAATCTAGTTGTGGTTTCAGGTAATTTTTTAAAGATGATGAGTGAAATAGAAACATTGGGTAGCGATTTATTCGTATCATATGAGGGTATTGGTTCTCCTTCAATTAAGTTTAAGGGTCTACCTGTTTCTGGAAAATAATAAAGTGGTAAATTAAAATATCTCTTTTAAGAGATATTTTTTATGAAAGGAAATATGAAAAAATTTGATGAATTAATTGTTAACCCTTTGCTAATCAAAGGGATTGAAAAAATGAAGTTTGAGCACATGACAGAAGTACAAGAAAAAGTAATACCTGTTGCCTTGGACTTAGAAGATGTCATTGCCCAGGCTCCAACAGGAACTGGTAAAACAGTGGCTTTTGCTCTTCCTATTTTAAACAAAGTGGATGAGGAATTTGAAGCAGTACAGACTGTTGTTATCGCTCCAACAAGAGAACTTGCAGTACAAATAACCAGAGAAATTAACTCGGTTGCTTTTTATATCAAAAATATTAGAGCTGTTGCTTTATATGGTGGAGAATCTATTGATAGACAGATAACAGCCCTAAAAAAGCGCCCTCAAATTGTGGTGGCAACACCTGGAAGGCTGATGGATCATATGGATAGAAGAACAGTTAGACTTGATAATGTTAACACTGTTGTTCTTGATGAAGCTGATGAAATGTTAAATATGGGATTCAAAGAAGATATTGATTTTATTTTGAGTGCTATTAATACAGAACATCAAACTATGCTATTTTCAGCAACCATTTCTAAAGAAATTGAAAGAATTGCTAGAGAGTTTTTAACTAATCCAAAAACAATTAGGGTAACTCAAAACCAATTGTCAGTACCATTGATTGAACAAAAGTCCATTGATATTAAAGAAAAAGATAAAGTGGAAGTAATTGCCCGCCTTATCGACATCAATGAATATAAATTGGTTATGATATTTTGCAATACTAAAAGAATGGTTGATGAGGTAACAAGTCAATTATTAGTTCGTGGATTTATGGTAGAAGCTCTTCACGGAGATATGAAACAAATGCAACGCGACCGTGTTATGAATCGTTTCAGAAATGGTCAAATTAATATTCTTGTAGCCTCTGATGTAGCAGCACGTGGTTTGGATATTGATGATGTTGATGCTGTTATCAATTATGATGTTCCAACTGATGAGGAATACTATGTTCATAGAATTGGAAGAACAGGTAGAGCTGAAAAATCTGGCTTGTCAATAACTTTAGTTACCAGACAGGAAAAAAATCGCCTTCGTTCGATTGCAAACTATGCTAAGGCTACAATTACCCCTATGTTGGTTCCTTCACTTGATAGAGTTATGGAAGTTAGAATGAAAAGAATAATCGCCAAAGCTCTAGAAACTTCTAAAGAAGAAAGTTCTTACCAAAAGTACTTGACAAAGAATTTAAACGATCTCGAGGTTTCGGGAATTACTAAGGATGAGTTGATTAAAGGATTGGTTTTATTACAGATGAAGTCTACTGATGGTAATACTGAAATTGAAGAGATCAAAGAAGAGATTCAAGATCGCCAGAAAAAAAGAGATCAAAAGGTTTCCCGTATTTTTATCAGTATTGGTCGCCGAGATAAAATAAAGGTATACGATTTAACTGACTGGGTTGTTGAACATACAGGAATGACTAATGCTGATGTCAATCAAATCGACATTCATGATAATTTTTCATTCTTTGAAATACCTAATCAATTTGTTGATGAATTATTATTAGCTGCTGATGGTGCTAGTTTCAATGATCGCAAATTGACTGTTGAAGTTGCCAAGAGTAAGGAAGATTCTAGTAATAGAAGCAGATCAAGAGGTGGCTCTAGTCGTGATAGTTATTCTCATAGCAGTCGCAAGCCAAAAGAAAAGTCGTATAGTAGTTCAAGAAGAGAATCATCTGGTGATTATAAACCAAGAGAAAAATCATCAGGTAATTATGAATCTAAAAGCAAGTCATATAGCAGTTCCAAGAGAGAATCATCAAATGATTATAGGCCAAGAGAAAAATCATATAGTAGTTCCAAGAAAGAATCATTAAGTGATTATAAACCAAGAGAAAAATCATATCGTGAGGAAAACTTTAAAAAGGGCTCAACGAGAACATATCAAAAGAAAAAATAATATTGAAAAAAGAAATTAAAAGTACTAAAATTAATTGAGGTGATGTTTATGAAAAAATATTTTACATCAGAATCTGTTACTGAAGGACATCCTGATAAGGTTTGTGATCAAATAGCCGATGCTGTTTTAGATACAATCTTAGAGAGTGATCCCAATGCCAGAGTAGCATGCGAGGTTGCTGCTACTACTGGACTAGTTTTAGTAATGGGAGAAATAACAACTAATACTTATGTTGATATCCAGAGGATTGTCCGCGACACAGTCAAGGAAATTGGGTATGATCGCGGAAAATATGGCTTTGATGCTGAAAATCTAGCAGTATTGGTTTCACTGGATGAACAATCATCAGATATTGCAATGGGTGTTAAAGATGGTGAAGGTGCTGGTGACCAAGGGTTGATGTTTGGTTTTGCTTGTAACGAGACTGAAGAAATGATGCCATTACCGATTGTTTTATCACATAAATTGATGAAGAGATTGGCTGATGTTAGAAAACAAGGACTAGTCGATTACCTTAGACCGGACGGTAAAGGTCAGGTAAGCATTGAATATGATGAATTCAATAAATGCCAAAGAGTTGATAGTGTTGTCATTTCTACACAGCATAATGAGACAGTAGAAATGTCTGTGCTTCGTGAATTTATTGAAAGGGAAGTTATCAGATATGTCATTCCAGAGGAATTGATGGATGATAATACCAAGATATTTATCAATCCAACGGGAAGATTTGTTATTGGTGGCCCAAAAGGTGATTCTGGATTAACAGGAAGAAAAATTATTGTTGATACATATGGTGGTTATGCTCGTCATGGTGGCGGTTCTTTTTCTGGTAAAGATCCAACAAAAGTGGATAGAAGTGCTTCTTATATGGCTCGTTATATCGCCAAGAATTTAGTGGCGGCAGGTATTGCTGATAAAATTGAGGTTGGACTAAGTTATGTAATTGGAATCAGTGAGCCTTCCTCAATAATGATTAACACCTATGGAACATCAAAATATACTGAAGCTCAAATTGAAGCAATTATCCGCCAAAATTTTGAATTGCAGCCAATGCAAATAATAAGAAATTTAAATCTTCGTCGTCCAATTTATAAACAAGTGGCAACATATGGTCATTTTGGTCGTCTGGAATATGATTTGTCATGGGAAAGACTGGATAAAGTCGAGCAAATAAAAAAGAGTTTATAAAAAC